>NZ_JBHTWX010000031.1:0-77306 GCF_042792155.1 Kitasatospora sp. NPDC056651
TCATCCAACTCGCCGGTGTCTTCCGGGGCTTGACGCCCTGTCCGACGTTTCAAACTCTAGCCGATCCCCGCTCCGAAAAGCGAATCCGGCCGCAACCCAATAAAACGAGCACACCGAATACGCACCAGGCCGCGACGCGAAAACGACGAAGCGACCCGGACCGAACCGGGAAGTGGTGTTTCAGAGGATTGGCCGCCCCGGGACCGTCCGCGCAGATGCGTGTCCGGTGCTCCCTGTCGAGCGACTAGAGAACAGTACTCCTCCCCCGGGCCCAAGCCAAACGGCCCGGGACGGCCGACCGTGCCCGACGCCGCGTTCATCGTTTGTCTACCGCTGTCTCCCACCATCACTCCCATCGGACGCCACGCCACGGGGACCTCGTGGCCGCCGACAGCACGAGCAGCACGAGCAGCACGAGAGAGGGTTCACGGGGCATGAAGAAGACGATGAAGAAGGTCCGGCGGCTGGCCGTCGGGACGGCGACCGCCGCGCTGGCGCTGACCGCGACCTTGGTCGGCGCGGGGAGCGCGACTGCGGCCGAGGGCTACCAGGAGGCGTGGATGAACGAACCCGGGATCCTCTACAAGAACCAGTGGCTCACCGCCGGCGACACCCAGCTGGTCATGCAGGGCGACGGGAACCTGGTCCTGTACGTCACCGGCTCGAACGGCGTCACCACGGCCCCGTGGGCCACCCGCACGATCGGCTGCGGCGACCGGGCGATCATGCAGGGCGACGGGAACTTCGTCGTCTACGGTGCCGGCAACAAGGTCTGCTGGACCAACAACGTCTTCAAGACCGGGCCCGGCGTGGCCTCCCTCCGCGTACACAGCGGCGGTGGTCTCCACATCGAGCTGGGCCAGGGCAGCACGAACTTCTTCATGCACCAGCTCACCCTCCGGCTGGGCTCCTCGGACCCCTACTAAAGAGAAGCCCGAAGAGAGAAGGAGCCCTCAGCCCCGCTCGGCGAGCCACCTGACCAGGTCGGCCACCGACCAGCGCGGCCGGGCCGCGAGCCGCGTCGCCGCCGCCCGCAGCAGCACCGGGAGGTGGCCGCAGAGCGCGGCCACCTCCGCCACCGCGTCCGGCTCCTGCCGGACGCGGTCCGCGCCGACGATCCGGGCCAGCAGCTCGTAGGCGTCGTGCGGCTCCAGCGGTCCCACCGCCAGCCGCACGGCGTCCTCGGGCAGCGCACCCGGCTCCGCGCCCGCGGCCACCACCGCGCAGCCCGTCGTCCCGGGCAGCAGCGGCCCGGGGTCGGCCACGCCGTCGAGCAGCACCAGCACCCGCCGCCCGGCGAGCAGCCCGCGGTAGCGCGCGCCCAGCTCCTCGACGGCCGCCCCCGCCGCCGGCCGTTCCCCCAGCGCGCGCAGGAATCCGGCGAGCAAGGCCCCCGTCTCTCCGCCGCCCTCGTACAACTGCCCGCCCGCGTACAGCTGCCCGTCCGGGAAGGCGTCCTGGACGCTGTGCGCGACGTGCACCGCCAGAGCCGAGACGCCGCTGCCCGCCGGCCCCGACAGCCCCAGCACCGGCGCACCGCCCGCCCGCAACACCCGCTCCGCCTCCCGCACCCGCACCGCCCGACCGACCAGGTCCGGGATGTCCGGCGGCAGCTGCTGCGGCCTCGGCAGCCGCCGCAGCAGCACCGGTGCCTCGCCCCGCCTGATCTGCTCGGCCAGCTCGGCCAGCGCCGGGGCGGGTTCCAGCCCCAGTTCCCCGTCCAGCCGCTCCCGCAGCGCCTCGTACCCCGCCAGCGCCTCCGCCGTCCGCCCGCAGCGGTGCAGCGCCAGCAGGTGCAGCCGGTGCACCTCCTCGTCCTGCGGGTGCGAGGCCGCCAGCCCGGCCAGCGGCTCCAGCGCCTCGGTGTGCCGGCCGAGCGCCAGGTCCAGGTCGAGCAGCACCTTCACCGTCGCGAGCCGCCCGGCCGCCAGCCGCTCCCGGACCCGCGCGGCGAACGCCCCGGGCACGCCGTCCAGCGCACGGGGCCCGTCCCAGGCCCCCAGCGCCCGTGCCAGCAGCTCGCGCGCCCGCTGCGGATCCTGGTGACGCAGCGCGACGGCCTCCGTCACCTCGGCCTCGTGACGGAAGAGGTCCACCGCCGTGCGCGGCACCTCCAGCCGGTAGCCGCCGGACGCCCCGACCAGCAGCCCGGGCGCGCCCAGCGCACGTCGCAGCCGGTGGACGTGGGTGCCGATCTGCCCCACCGGGTCCTTCGGCCAGCAGGTGTCGTCCGCCCCCCACAGGTCCTCGACCAGCCGATCCGTGGAAACCAGCTGCCCCGGCGGTATCAGCAGCGCCGCGAGCACGGCCCGCTGCTGCGGTCGGCCGAGGTCGAGCTCCTGGCCGTCGCACCGCGCCCGCAGCGGCCCCAGCAGGCTGAACGCCAGGCCCACGGCCCACCCACTCCTCGAAGCCCACGATCGGGTACACAACCTGTGACAGAGAATAGGCCGCCGGGGTACGGGGGCCTCGCCGTCCGGACGGAAGTGGCGGGATCCCGGCACAGAACGACTTTCGGGGACTGGCATGGGTGACATGGGGGGCACCGGACTGCGGTTCGGACTGCTGGGGCCGCTGCGGGCCTGGTACGGGGAGCGGGAACTGGAGCTGGGCAGGCCGCAGCAGCGGGCCGTGCTCGCCGTCCTGCTGGACGCCGCCGGGCGGACGGTGGCCGTCCCGGTGCTGGTCGAGGGGGTGTGGGGCGGGGCCGCGCCGGCCGATCCGCGCAAGGCCGTCCAACTCGCCGTCTCCCGGCTGCGCAGCGCGTTCCGGCCGTACGCCGGGGACGATCCGGACCGGATGCCGCTGGTCCGGATCGGCGACGGCTACGCGTTCAAGGCGGCCGGGGCCCGGTCGGACACGGCCGCGTGGGACGCCCTGCTGGCCGAAGCCGGACGACTGCGCGAGGCGGACGCGCCGCCTCAGGAGGTACGGGAGGTGCTGCGACGCGCCCACCGGCTGTGGGTCGGCGAACCGCTGGCCGGACTGCCCGGGCCGCACGCCGAAGCCGTCCGGGCCCGTCTCACCGAGCAGCGGATCTCGGCCGGCGAGACGGAGCTGGAGCTGGACGCCGACCTCGGCGACCGCACCGACCTCACCGCGGCGGTCACCGCCTTCGCCCTGGAGCACCCCGGCCGCCCCCGGCTCACCGCCGTCCTGATGCGCGCCCTCCACCAGGCGGGCCGCAAGGCCGAGGCGCTCGCCGTGTACGAGGACGCCCGCGCCTGGCTCCCGCCCGGCCGGAGCGCCCCCGCCGACCTCCAGCTGCGCATCCTGCGCGAGGACGCCTCCCTGCTGCCCGCGCACGCCGCCACCGGCCCGGCCGAACCCGACGCCACCGCCGCCGACTGGCAGGCCCCCGACCAACTCCCCTCCGGCCTACCCGACTTCACCGGACGTGCCGAGGAGGTCGACACCCTCACCGACCAGCTCTCCGCGGCCGGCGGGCGCGCCGTCGTCGTCTCCGCCCTGGACGGCATGGGCGGCGTCGGCAAGACCACCCTCGCCGTGCACGCCGCCCGGCTGGTCCGCGCGCGCTTCCCCGACGGGCAGCTCTTCGCCGACCTGCGCGGCGCCGACCGCACCCCGCCCGACCCGGGCACCGTCCTCGCCGGATTCCTGCGCGCCCTCGGCGTCGACCCCGCCGACGTCCCGCCGGACACCGGCGAACGCAGCGCCCTCTACCGCTCCGCCCTCGCCGGGCGGCGCGTCCTGGTCGTCCTCGACAACGCCGCCACCCCCGGCCACGTCGAACCGCTGCTGCCCGGCTCGGCCGGCTGCGCCGTCCTCATCACCAGCCGCCACCGGCTGGCCCGCCTCTCCGGCGCCCACCAGCTGCGCCTGGACACCCTGCCCGCCGGACAGGCCCTGGAACTGCTCACCCGCGTCGTCGGCGCCGAACGCGTCGCCGCCGAACCCGACGCCGCCGAGGAGGTCGTCCAGGCCTGCGGACTGCTGCCGCTCGCCGTCCGCATCGTCGCCTCCCGGCTCGCCGCCGACCCGGCACTCACCCTCGCCGCCCTCGCCGAAGGACTGCGCCACGAGCACCGGCTGGCCGAACTCAGCGACGGCGAACGCACCGTCGAAGCCACCTTCGCGCTCTCCTACCACCGACTGGACCCCGAACTCGCCCGCGCCTTCCGCCTGTTGGCGATGCCCGACGCCCCCGACATCCCGCTGTCCTGCGCCGCCGCGCTGCTCGACCGCACCGAGGCCGAGACCGACGACCTGCTCGAAACCCTCGTCGACCTCAACCTGCTGCACTCCCCCCGCTTCGGCCGCTACGGCTACCACGACCTCGTCCGCGCCTACGCCCGCGCCCGGCTCGCCGACGAGGACGGCCCCACCGAACGCACCGCCGCCCTCGACCGGCTGCTCGACTTCTGCCTCGCCACCGCCCGCAACGCCGACCGCGCCGCCCGCAAGGCCGACCAGGCCGAACTCAGCCTGCTCGGCGCCCCCGTCACGGCCCCGGGCCGGACCATCTCCGACGGCCCCGGAGCCGTCCGCTGGATGCGCGACCAGTCCGACGTCCACGCCGCCGTCATCGCCCTCGCCTGCGCCGACCCGGCCCTGCCGCTCGACCGCGCCGCCGAACTCGCCGACCGGATGGGCGCCATCCTCCCCGAACGCACCCGGACCGGCGTCATCGTCGAGCTCGCCGGACACCTCGCCCGACAGGCCGCCTCCCGCGGCGAACCCGGGCCGCTCGCCCTCGCCCGCTACCTGCGCGGCAGCATGCTCTGGCACATCAACCGCTACGCCGAGTCCGAGGAGGAGATCCGCCGGGCCGTCGCCCTCGCCGAACAGGACGAGCGCACCGAACGCGTCCTCGCCAAGGCCCTGATCACCCTCGGCAGCAACGCCCGGATGCACGGCCGCTACGCCGAGGCAGCCGAGCACGCCGGCCGCGCCGCCGACCTGTTCCACCGCCTCGGCGCCCAGCGCGCCGAGGGCAGCGCGCTCGGCGAGTTCGCCTTCAGCGCCGCCCAGACCGGACGCCTCGACGAGGCCCGCGACGCCGCCGAACGCAGCGCCCGCCTGATGAGCCGCTCCGGCCCGGTCTCCGCCGCGACCGGCCGCTACTACCTCGCCCGGGTGCTGCGGCTGTGCGGCGACCCGGAGGAGGCGCTCGCCCACGCCGTCGGCGCCCGCGAGGAGTTCGCGGCGCTCCAGGTCACCGTCTTCGCCGCCGCGGCCGGCGACCTCGCCGCCCGCATCCACGCCGAGGCCGGCCGCTGGCTGCTCGCCGTCGACGCCGCCGAAGCCGTCCTCCCGCTCGCCCGACGCACCAGCGCCGCCCTGGAAGCCGCCCTGTTGCGCACCCTCGGCACCGCGCTCACCGGCCTCGGCCGTCCGCGCCAGGCCCGGGCCTGCCTGGTCGACTCCCTGGAGGTGTACGAGCGGCTGGGGCTCGCCGAGGACGCCGCACAGGTCAGGGGACTGCTGACGCGGTAGACACGGCATCAACGACACTTTGCCCCAAGCGTGTTGACCCGTCGTCTACCGCAGCGCGGGAACGTGTCCCTCGTCAGGCCCCGAGCCGCCGCAGCAGCAGCCCGGGGCAGCAGCACAGACGAGAGGCGCGACCATGCCCACGCTCCCGCAGCACGGCCAGACCTGGGCCCTGAAGTCCGCCGACGGAACCGTCGCCGACGTCCGCTCCGGCCTCGCCTCGGCCGGCACCGCCATCCAGTCCTGGGGCCCCAACGGCACCACCGCCCAGGGCTGGACCTTCTGGGCCAAGGAGAACGGCGGCTTCCTCCTGGAGACCCTGCTGACCACCGGCAGGCACCCGGGCGGCCAGGCCACGGCCACGGCCACGGTCATGGTCATGGACTACAACTACTCCATCGGCCAGACCTGGCTGTACAACGAGCACAACCGGCCCAACCAGCACTGGACCTTCGAGCCCATCGACGACGACTGGGTCCGGATCCGCACCACCCGCACCGACGAGGGCGCGCTCTTCCTCACCGCGGCCGCCCCCGGCTCCCCGCTCGCCCTGGCCCGGCAGGACGACCGCAACCCGGCGCAGCGCTGGCAGCTCGTCCCGGCCGGAGGCGAGCCGTACACCCTCGGCAAGGGCCTCGACTGGTGATCCGGGCGGGGGTGGCGCTACGGCCGCCCCCGCCCGGCCCTTCCGGCCCGTCGCGCCTCAGCGCCGCGGAGCGCCGTGGATCCGCAGGAAGGCGTCCACACCGGCCGCCGCGATCCGCGCGGCCTCCTCGCCCGCCACCGGGAGCGCGCCCCAGAAGGAGCGCTCGGCGATGCCGTGGAAGGTCAGCAGCGTGAACTGCTCGGCGGCCAGTCCGGCGTCCTCGGCCGCGAGCAGCCCGCGTTCGCCGAGCGCCTCGAAGTGCGCGGCGAGCTCACGCTGGGAGGCCGCCGGTCCGGCGTCCAGCCAGGCCTCCAGGACGTCCGCCGGGATGTTGGCCACCTCGGCCCGGATCGCCCGGCCGAGCGCGCCGTGCTCGCCGCGCTCGCCGGCGGACAGCACGGCGCGGGCCCGCTCGACGGCGAAGTCGATCAGGCTCTGCCGCAGGTCCACCACCCGGCCGAGGTGCCTCGCCATCAGCTCGCCGATCAGCTGCGCCAGTTCGGCCGAGTTCCGCAGGGCCACCGACAGGAAGAGGGTCTCCTTGTCGGGGAAGTGGTTGTAGACCGTGCGCTTGGACACCCCCGCCTCGGCCGCGATCGCGTCCATACCGGCCCGGACGTACCCCTCGCGCCCGAACACCACCGCCGCGGCCCGCATGATCGCCCCGCGCTTCTCCGGCCGACCCGCTCCGCCCGTCGCCGCCACGGCCCTCTCCTCCTCCGTCGGCCGTCGGCCGACCCTCAAAGAAACCGCCCGGTGTGGTTAAGTCGGGCGCAGCGGACCCGGGATTGCCACCGAACAGCCGTGCTCTATGCTGCGTACGACTTCTACACCTGTGTAGAGGCAAAGCGGAAGCGCCCCTCCCCGGCCGCGGGCAGTCGAACCCCGCACCGGAACCGGCCGACCCGAACCGGCGTCCAGAAGTGGCAGCACCATGAGTGGACTTCCGGACATCCGGACGATCCGACTTAAGTACGTCAGGACACGTTCGTTCGGACTTCGGGATGAACGGACGGCGAGCGGCGTGGGCGCCACCGTGGCGCACGCACGGGACGCGGGAACACCGGGGGTGAGGGCGTGGCAGGGCAGCGAGGACGGTCGGCCGACCAAGGAGCACGGCGGCGGACGGCGGGCGGCGGATCCGCCGGTCGCCCGCGCCCCCTGCGCGCCGGCCCCGCACTGCCCGCGGTCGTCGCCGTCGGGCTGCCGGTCGTGGGCGCCGTCGTCGACGAACTGTCCGGCCCCGGCATGGGGTTGGTCTTCGCCGTGAGCGCGGTGCTCGGCACCGGCCTGGCAGCGGCGCTGAGCGGCCGCAACGGCTGGTGGTGGGTGCTCGCCGCCTCGCCACTGGTCGTCCTCGGCGTGACGGCCGCCGTCGAGCTGGCCGCCCACCGCGACCGGTACCTGGGCAAGGGCCTGGCCACCGGCGCCGCAAAGTGGGTGGTGCACGGCTTTCCCGTGATGGCCGAGGCCGCCGCCGCGGCCGTCATCGTGATCGCGGTCCGGCTGGTCCGGGCGAGGAGGCAGCATGGCTGACAACGCCGGGGACGGCCGCCGCACCAAGACCCACCGCCCCTCCCCCCTGCTGGTCGCGGGCCGGGTGGTGGCCTGCACCGTCGGACTGGCGGTGTTCGCCGCCAGCGGGGTCGTCTGGTACGAGTACAAGCAGCTCACCGACGGGATGACCACCTCCAACGTCATCGCCGAGACCAAGAAGAACGCGCCCAAGCACCTGGACAACTCGGTCAACCTGCTGCTGATCGGCCTGGACAGCCGCAAGAACATGGACGGCACGGACCTCCCGCCCGAGTTCGTCCAGGACGAGCTGCACGCCGGCCACAGCTCCGACATCGGCGGCTACAACACCAACTCCCTGATCCTGCTGCACATACCGGCGAACGGCGGCAAGGTGCAGGCCGTCTCGATCCCCCGCGACGACTACGTCATGACCTACGGCGCCGACGGCAAGCAGGCAGGCATGCGCAAGATCAAGGAGGCGTACGGCGAGGCCAAGGACAAGGCCACGCCGGCCCTCCAGGCCAAGGGGCTCAAGGGCGCCGACCTGGAGAAGGCAGGCCGCGACGCCGGACGCGCGGCGACCATCCAGACCGTCCAGAAGTTCCTCGACCAGCCCGTCGACCACATCGCCGAGGTCAACCTGATGGGCTTCTACGACATCGCCAAGGCCCTCCAGCCGATCGAGGTCTGCCTCACCCACGACACCAAGGACCCGGCCATGGAAGGGCAGGGCTCCGGGGCCGACTTCCACAAGGGCATCAACAAGCTCAACGCCTCGCAGGCGCTCTCCTTCGTCCGCCAGCGCCACAACCTCGACGGCGGCGACGGCAACGACAGCGACTTCGCCCGCACCCACCGCCAGCAGGCCTTCATCTCCTCCGTCGTGCACAACCTGAAGCAGAAGGGCGTCGTCGGCGACCTCGGCAAGATGCAGGAGCTGATGGGCGTGGTGCAGAAGGACCTCGTCATCGACAACGAGTGGAACATCCTGGACTTCGCCCAGCAGGCCCCCAACCTCACCGGCGGCAACGCGGAGTTCCGCACCCTCCCGGTCGCCGAGCTCAAGAGGGTCAACGGCCAGGACGTCAACATCGTCAGCCCGCCGCAGGTCCAGAAGATCGTCAAGCAGCTCTTCGGCTACGCGGACACCAGTCCCGTCCCGGCCCCGACCGACGAGAGCGCCGCCCCCGCGGCCCCCGCAGCCCCTGCCCAGCCGGCCACCACCCCGCCCCCGGCCGCCGCCAAACCCGTCACCGTCGACGTCTTCAACGCCTCCTCGGCCGCCGGCGTCACCTCCGCCTCGGAGGCCAAGGCACTGGTCGCGATGGGGTTCAAGGAGGGGAAGACCGGCCCGGCCGGCAGCAAGCAGAAGGCCACCACCGTCGTCTACGGCAAGGGTGCCAAGGAGGCCGCCGACCAGATCGCCGCCCGCTACGGCGTGACCGCCACCGAGTCCGCCTCGACGGCCGCCGAGCACGTCGTCGTCACCCTCGGCAGCACCTTCACCGGCGTCGCGGGCGACAAGCCCGCCGCCAGCGCCCCGCCCGCCCCGGACACCAACGTGGCCCAGCAGGGCCCCATGGTCGACGCGGAGTCCGACGGCGGCATTCCCTGCGTCTTCTGAGCCGCTGCCGATCCGCTTCTCCGCCGACCGCCCGGTGCCCCGCCGAACCCCGCGGGGCACCGGTCAGGACCACTCGAAGTACAGCGCGGGCCGCACCGGCCGCGGGCTGCCGGGCGCGAAGAGGAACACCAGGTTCACCGTCGGCCCGGACGGCTCCTCCAGCCGAGGACCACGGACGCTCAAGCCGAACCCGTTGATCCGCCGCCCCGCCACCAGCCCCGCCCGGACCTCGCGGTACCAGACCTCCAGCGGCTCGGCCGGCAGCCCCCAGTACGCGGCCAGCTCACCCGACAGCCGGTAGGCGTCGTCCACCGTGGCGGCCGGGAAGGTCGCGCTGACCAGGTCGATCGCCTCCCCCTCGGCGGTGGCCAGCAGCTCCACCCGCCCGGTGAACCAGCGCCCGCCCGGCAGCGCGACGGTCGCGGCGACGGTCGGGATGCGCCAGCGGCGCCGGACGTTACCGGGCCAGCCGACATCGCCGCGCAGGTGGCTGCCACGGAGGTTCCAGGTGACGGCCACCGGCCGGACGACTTCATCGTGGGACACGGAGACTCCGAATCAGGGCGCGGTCGGGGAGGGGGACTGGGTGGCCTGGTCCCGGAGTGCGCCTCGCAGGTTCTCGCCCCAGGCGAAACTGATCCTGACCTTCACCGGCTGGCCGTCGTTGACGGTCTCGTACCTGAGGCTGACGCTGACGAGCGGGCCGTCCGGAGTCAACAGCCGGACATCGGACCCACCGTCCTCCTCACCGAGCTGGACCCGGTCGCCCTTCGCCAGATCGTCGAGCACGTTCCGGCGGAAGTCCTCGATCCTGTCGGACTTCAGACCGAACTGCCGAGCGAGCTCCAAGGCCGTCCGGTACCCCTTGTCGAGCGGCATCCCTGGATACCAGCCGATGAGCTCGTCGATGTTCTCGGCGTCGTCGTGGGTTGCCGCCACCATGAGCGCCATCCTGTCGGCCTGGAAGCGTTGACCACCTGGTAGATCGATGTCCACCGGGCCCAGGTTCACGAAGTCGTGGCCGCTGTGCGGCTCCAGCTCGGCCCCGAGATCGGCGCCTCGATGCGAGTTCCGCAGATCCCAATGAACCGGACGCGGTCGCTCGTTCACCAGGTAGCACCCGGCCGCGAGCAGCACCACGAGCAGCGCCACCAGGAGCCTCCGACGCGCCTCCGATGTCACGGCAGTACCTCGTACTGGTCCGCCCGGTCGAGCAAAGGGGTGTCGATGAGTTTCTTCGCCTCCAGCGGATTCGCCAGGAGCTGCTGGTACTTGGGCAGCATGTCCTTGCGGATCCAGTCCATCCGGTCGTTCGTGTCGGTCACGTACCGGTCGTCCCACCAGGTCGACCACTGGCCACCGTAGTAGTCGTTGAAGGACTTCCCGCCCGGGATCGGCGATTCGGTCATGCCCGACAGCACCTCGGAGAACAACTCCCCGACCGGGCCGTGATGGCCCTCCACTTCCCCGTACGAGGTCGGCAGCACCTTGGTCTGCTCACGTTCCAGCAGGGCCGCATTGCCCGCCGCCACCCGTTTTGGGTCACCCGAGTCGATGTCCTTCCAGGCATCGACCAGTTCTTGCGGGTACTTGTCCGGCCTCTGCTGCCGCAACGCCTCGATGCCCTCCACGCCGTACTGCTGGTACGCGGCGTGCATCGAGCCGACGTCGTCGAAGATGTCCTTCTGCATGTTCAGGAACTTGTTCTGGAACCACTGCACCTCGTCCGTGCCGAGGCCGCTCAGCAGCCCCGCCGGAGGAGGAAGGGCCAGCCCGCCGACGTCCGCGCCCTTGATGATCTCGTCGAGGTCGTGCAGCCCTCCGTACACCGGCGCCCCGGCCAGCTTGGCCATTCCGGCCCACTGGAAGTCCGGGTTCTCGTCCCACATCTTCTGGTACCAGGCATAGACCTTCTGCACGGTCTCGTCGTTGAAGTCCAGGCCCTTATCCGGGTCCCACTTCGACGGGTCTATCCCGGCCTGTTTCAGGGCGAGTTGCTTGTAGTAGTCCTCCAGCTTCGGCACGCCGGGCAGGCCCTGGACCTTCCACGGCGCGGCGTCCAGGAACTGGTTGCGCTGGTCCGGCGTCAGCCCGCCCCACCAGGCGGCCCGGGCGGCCGGATCGGTGGGGATGGCGTCCCCCTCGACCGATCCGGCGAGCCTGGTGGCCTCGCCGAGGTCCTTGGCTGCGGCCTGTACCGCGCCCGCGAGGCCCGTCCGCCCCCAGCCGTCGAGGAGCTTGGACTCCCCTGCCAGTTTCCCGAGTTCGGCCGCGCACTTGGCGTCGGCCTGGGTGGCCGCCTGGACGGCGGCGGCGATGTCGGCGGTGAGGGTGACGGCGTAGGCGGACTCGATCCGGTAGGAGTCTGCGGCCTCCTGGCGGAGCGCCGCGTTCTGCGGCAGCTGCTCCACCGGTGTCGGAGTCGCGGTGACCGTGCCGTTCGCGTCGACCGTGAGGCCGCGTCGGCTCGCCTCGGTCAGCGCGTACTGGAGTTCCTGCTGGGCGGTGACGACCGCCTGGGCGAAGCCGGTCAACACCCTTTCGACCGCCTGGAGTTCCAGCGCGGCCACCTGGAGCTGCAACTCCTGCTGCCCGAAGGAGTGCCGGGCGCCGGTCGCGGCCGGCCCTGTCCACGTCCCGAGCGGTTGCAGCACCGACTCCTCGATGTGCTGCCGCGCCTGGTCGAACGATTTGGCGACGGCCTGCCAGTCCTTGCCGGCTTCCGTCACCGGCTCCAGCTTCACGTCGCGCAGGCGCGCGAAGTCCACCACGGAAGCCCCCCTCCCCTGTCGTCCTACTGGAGCGCCCCTGCGTTCCCCTGCTCGGTCGTGCCGTAGTTGTCGGCCGCCGTGCGGAGCGACTCCTCGTCCGCCCCGAGCGCCGTGCGGATCTTCTCCACGCCCTGCGTCCACGCGGTGACCACGGCGGCCAGTTGCCCTGCCACCTGCCAGCCCCCGAGGGCCGCCTCGGCGGCGCCCGAGGCCGTGCCGGCGGTCTGCACCGGCGTGCCCAGTCCGGCGGCGATGGACGAGGCGTTGGCCGCCGCGGACCTCAACTGCTCCTGCGAAACCTCGAATCCGGCACCCGGCATCGGATCGCCCCCCAGTGCTCGATGCGGTGATCCGACCCTAACGGCGCGGCCCGGTTCGCCGCCGGACTTTCTCGAACACGGGCGCGATCGCGCGCGGATCCCCCTGGCGCAATTCTCCGTACTATGTATAGTGTACTGCGTACGGGATAACCGTTGCGGGTACCGACGAGAGGGTCCTTCCTTGCAGATCACCAAGACCGCCGTCTCCCTGACCGTCGAGGACGTCACCGCCTCCGCCGCCTTCCTCAAGCGGCACTTCGGCTACAGCGAGGACATGTCGGCCGACGGCTTCGTCTCGCTCGGCCACCCCGGCGGCGGGGTGGCCGTCGTCTACCTGCGGCGCGGGCTCGACGTCCTGCCCGAGGAGCAGCGCCACCGGCTCGCGGACGGCGTGATCCTGGCGTTCGTCGTCGAGGACGTCGCCGCCGAGGAGCGGCGGCTGCGCGGGGAGGGGGTCGCGATCACCCTGCCGCTGCGCGAGGAGCCGTGGGGCGAGAGGCTCTTCCAGATCACCGACCCGAACGGGGTGGCGATCGAGCTGGTCGAGTGGGTCAAGGCCGGGCAGTAGGCGCGAAGAGCGGTATGCGCGGTAGGCGCGAAGAGCAGTAAGAGCGGTAGGCGCCAGAGCGGTAGGCGCGCAGAGCGGCGCCCCCTGTCCCGGCCGGGTCAGGGGGCGCCGCTCGGTGTGGCCGGCGGTGGTCAGTCCACCGTCCAGGTGTCGCTGCCGGCGAGCAGGGCGGCGAGGTCGCCGGGCCCGCTCCGGCTGGTGGCGGCGGCCAGCTGGTCGGCCATCAGCTCGTCGTAGACCGGGCGTTCGACGCTGCGGAGCACGCCGATCGGGGTGTGGTGGAGGGTGTCGGCGTCGGCGATGCGGGAGAGGGCGAAGGCGGTGGCGGGGCTGGGGGTGTGGGCGTCGTGGACCAGGACGTCCGCCTCGTTGTCCGCGGTGACGGGGGCGGTGGTCAGTTCGCCGTCCCGGCCGCGGAAGACGCCGTTGGCCAGGTCGGCGCCGAAGCGGATGGGCCGGCCGTGTTCGAGCCGGATCAGCGCCTCGTCCCGGCTGCCCGGCTCCTTCAGGACCTCGAACGCGCCGTCGTTGAAGATGTTGCAGTTCTGGTAGATCTCCACCAGGGCCGTGCCCCGGTGCTGGGCGGCCGCGCGCAGCACGGACTGGAGGTGCTGGCGGTCGGAGTCGATGGTGCGGGCGACGAAGGTGGCCTCGGCGCCGATCGCCAGCGACAGCGGGTTGAACGGGGCGTCCAGCGAGCCCATCGGGGTGGACTTGGTGATCTTGCCGAGTTCGCTGGTCGGCGAGTACTGGCCCTTGGTGAGGCCGTAGATCCGGTTGTTGAACAGCAGGATCTTCAGATTGACGTTCCGCCGCAGGGCGTGGATCAGGTGGTTGCCGCCGATCGACAGCGCGTCGCCGTCCCCGGTCACCACCCACACGCTCAGGTCCTGGCGCGAGGAGGCCAGCCCGGTCGCGATCGCCGGTGCCCGGCCGTGGATCGAGTGCACCCCGTAGGTGTTCATGTAGTACGGGAACCGCGAGGAGCAGCCGATGCCCGAGACGAACACGGTGTTCTCGCGCTTGATGCCGAGCTCGGGCATGAAGGACTGGACGGCGGCCAGGATCGCGTAGTCCCCGCAGCCGGGGCACCAGCGCACTTCCTGGTCGGTCTTGAAGTCCCTCGCGCTCTGCGGCCCTTCGGCCTTGGGGACGAGACTCAGGGAGGGGAAGGCGTGCTCGCTCATCGGTGGTCCTCCTCGTCCAGGGTGCCGATCGCGGCCGACAGCACGTCCGCCAGCTGGGCGGCCTTGAAGGGCAGTCCGCGGACCTGGTTGTAGGACTCGGCGTCCACCAGGTACTTCGCCCGCAGCAGCAGGGCCAGCTGCCCCAGGTTCATCTCGGGCACGATGACCTTCTCGTAACTGCGCAGCACCGTCCCCAGGTTGGCCGGGAACGGGTTGAGGTTGCGCAGGTGGGCCTGGGCGACCTCGCCGCCGTCGGCACGCACCCGGCGCACCGCGGCGGTGATCGGCCCGTAGGTCGAGCCCCAGCCGAGCACCAGCACCCGGGCGTCACCGCTCGGGTCGTCCACCTCCAGGGGTTTGACCGTGATGCCGTCGATCTTGGCCTGGCGGGTGCGGACCATGAAGTCGTGGTTGGCCGGGTCGTAGGAGATGTTGCCGGTGCCGTCCTGCTTCTCGATGCCGCCGATCCGGTGTTCGAGTCCGGGTGTGCCGGGCAGTGCCCAGGGCCGGGCCAGCGTCCGCGGGTCCCGCAGGTAGGGCCAGAAGGCGCCGTCCTCGCGGTTCGGTCCGGTCGCGAACCCCGGGTCGACCTGCGGGAGTTCGTCGACGGCGGGGATGCGCCAGGGCTCCGAGCCGTTGGCCAGGTAGCCGTCGGAGAGCAGGAAGACCGGGGTGCGGTAGGTGACCGCGATCCGGGCCGCCTCCAGGGCCGCGTCGAAGCACTCCGCGGGCGTGGCCGGGGCGACGATCGGCACCGGGGCCTCGCCGTTGCGCCCGAACATCGCCTGGAGCAGGTCCGCCTGCTCGGTCTTGGTCGGCAGGCCGGTGGACGGGCCGCCGCGCTGGATGTCCACGACCAGCAGCGGCAGTTCGAGTGACACCGCCAGCCCGATCGTCTCCGACTTCAGCGCCACGCCGGGCCCGGAGGTGGTCGTCACCCCCAGCGCCCCGCCGAACGAGGCGCCCAGCGCGGCCCCGATCCCGGCGATCTCGTCCTCCGCCTGGAAGGTGCGCACCCCGAAGTTCTTGTGCCGGCTCAGCTCGTGCAGGATGTCCGAGGCCGGGGTGATCGGGTACGAGCCCAGGTACAGCGGCAGGCCGCAGCGCCGCGCGGCGGCGATCAGCCCGTAGGACAGGGCGAGGTTGCCGGAGATGTTGCGGTAGCGCCCCGCCGGGAGCTTGGCCGGCGGCACCTCGTAGGAGACCGCGAAGGACTCGGTGGTCTCGCCGAAGTTCCAACCCGCCCGGAAGGCGCTGATGTTCGCCTCGGCGATCTGCGGCTTCTTGGCGAACTTGGTGCGCAGGAACGACTCCGTTCCGCGCGTCGGCCGGTGGTACATCCAGGACAGCAGGCCCAGGGCGAACATGTTCTTCGCCCGCTCCGCGTCCTTGCGGGCCAGGCCGCTGTCCTTGAGGGCCTCCAGGGTCAGCGTGGTCAGCGGCACCTTGTGCAGGTGGAAGGCGTCCAGCGAGCCGTCGCCGAGCGGATCCGCCGGGTAACCGACCTTGGCCAGGGCGCGCTTGGTGAACTCGTCGGTGTTGACGATGATCGCCGCGCCGCGCGGCAGGTCCGGGAGGTTCGCCTTCAGGGCCGCCGGGTTCATCGCGACCAGCACGTTCGGGGCGTCGCCCGGCGTCAGGATGTCGTGGTCCGCGAAGTGCAGCTGGAAGGACGAGACACCCGGCAGCGTCCCGGCGGGGGCCCGGATCTCGGCCGGGAAGTTCGGCAGCGTCGACAGGTCGTTGCCGAAGGACGCCGTCTCCGAGGTGAACCGGTCACCGGTGAGCTGCATGCCGTCACCGGAGTCGCCGGCGAAGCGGATGATCACCCGATCGAGTCTGCGGATCGGCTTGCCCCCCTTCACCGGTGGGCCGCCCGGGGCGGATGGGCCGGCGGGCGCGGCCGAGCCGGGGCCGGCGTCGCCGCTCCCGCTCCGGGCCTCGTCGCCGTCCGAGCCGTCCACTGCCTCTGACTGATCGACCTGACTGGTCACTGCCGCGGACCTCCTCGTGGGCGCACCACCGCGGGCGCGGCCCCGTGCCCCGTCCGCTTGGTGCACCTCTCGCATCCTATGCGGGCTGACACGACGACGGCCGGAGCCACGGCAGATTTCACCGGCCCGCGACTGCACCGCACATGAGCGTCAACGCCCGCCCGGCGGAGATCATTCCGGCTCCGGCGGGCGGGCGCGAGGGCGCGACGGACGCATGGCCGAGATGCGCTCCCGGTCGTCGCCCGGGAGCGTCGCCCGGGGGGTGGGCCGACGCCCTCAGGAGTTGAGGTAGGTGAGCACCGCCAGCACCCGGCGGTGGTCCTCCGAGCTCTGGGCCAGACCCAGCTTGAGGAAGATGTTGCTGACGTGCTTCTCCACCGCGCCGTCGGAGACCACCAGCTGCTTGGCGACGGCGGCGTTGGTGCGACCCTCGGCCATCAGTCCGAGCACCTCGCGCTCGCGCGGCGTGAGATTGGCCAGAACGTCGCCCTTGCGGCTGCGGCTGAAGAGCTGCTGCACCACCTCCGGGTCCAGCGCGGTGCCGCCCTCGGCGACCCGGACCACCGCGTCGGCGAACTCGCGCACCTCGGCGACCCGGTCCTTGAGCAGGTAGCCGACTCCCCGGGTGGAGTTGGCCAGCAGCTCCGAGGCGTAACGTTCCTCCACGAACTGCGACAGCACCAGCACGCCCAGTTGCGGGTAGCGGCCACGAAGCTCGACGCAGGCGCGCAGGCCCTCGTCGGTGTGGCTCGGGGGCATCCGCACGTCGGAGACCACCACGTCCGGCAGGGCGTCGGCCGCGGCCAGCTCGTGGATGGTCCTCACCAGGGCATCACCGTCCCCGACCCCCGCGACGACCTCCAGGCCACGGTCCGTGAGCAGCCGGGTCAGCCCCTCCCGCAGCAGTACGGAGTCCTCGGCGATGACGACGCGACGCATGGCGACCTTCCGGCAGGAGAGTGCTGACGGGAGTCAGTCTCCCCCATCCCGGGGGTGCCGAAGGCCTGGGCCCGGCCGCGCCCCGTCCCTGGGCGGGACCGCGCCGGCCCGGCTCACATGGTGCGGATCGCCACCGCGTCACAGAGGCCCACCAGGGCGGTCTTGGCCGCGCAGTCCGGCAGCGGGGCGAGCAGCGCCCGGGCCTCCTCGGCCCGGCGCAGCGTCTCGGCGCGGGCGCGCTCCAGCGCGGGGTGGGCCCGCAGCAGGCGCAGCGCCTCGGCGTGCAGGTCGTCGTCGGCGAGGTCCTGGTCGAGCAGTTCGCGCAGCCGGGTGTCGTCCGGGTCGGACGGGTCGGCGGGCATCTGGCGGAGCAGCAGGGTCGGCAGGGTCGGCACGCCCTCGCGCAGGTCGGTGCCGGGGGTCTTGCCGGACTCGTGGCCGTCGCTGGCGATGTCGAGCACGTCGTCGGCCAGCTGGAAGGCGATGCCGATCCGCTCGCCGAACTCGCCGAGGGTGTCCACCAGGTCGCGCTCGGCACCGGCCATCAGCGCTCCTATCCGGCAGGAGACGGCGATCAGCGAGCCGGTCTTGCCCTCCAGGACGTCCAGGTAGTGCAGCAGCGGATCCATCTCCGGGCCGGGGCCACGGGTCTCCAGGATCTGACCGGTGACCAGCCGCTCGAAGGCCTCGGCCTGCATCCGCACGGCCTCCGGGCCGAGGTCGGAGAGCACCTGGGAGGCCCGGGAGAACAGGAAGTCGCCGGTGAGGATGGCGACCGAGTTGTCCCAGCGGGAGTTGGCGCTCGGGGCACCCCGGCGCACCGGCGCCTCGTCCATGACGTCGTCGTGGTACAGCGTGGCCAGGTGCGTCAGTTCGACCACCACGGCGGCGGGCACCACGCCGGGCGCCCCCGGGTCGCCGAACTGGGCCGCCAGCAGCAGGAGCAGCGGACGGAAGCGCTTGCCGCCCGCTTCGAGGAGGTGGCTGGCGGTGACGGTGATGAACGGGACGTCGCTCTTGACGGCCTCGCCGAGCGCCGCCTCCACCGCGTCCAGTCCGGCCTGGACGTCCCGGGTCAGGTCGCGGTCCTGCACGCTGAGCCCGAAGGGTTCCACGACGGTCACGAAGACCACTCCTCTGTCCCTGGTCGATCTAGCGGCCTGGTCCCTGAGTGCCGCCGCTGGCCATACAGGCAGGGTATCCGGTCGTGAGTGGATCACTGCACGGGCGTGCGGATCCTGTCATGATCGGGCTTGATGCCCTGGTCAGGACGGATGTACGGGTCGGACGGCGGTGGGGGTGAAATCGGCTGGAAATAAAGGTGGGAGAACCCTCGGAAGCCCCCCGGTGCGGCCCCCGGGAAAGAGCCGTCCGGGCCGCGCGGACGAAGCGCGGCCCGGACGGGCCCCCGGTCGGGAGCGGCGGACATCAAGGCCGGTGCGAAGGCCGGCACCGGAACCGGCGAAAAGGTCAGCGCACGAACAGCGAGGCCTTGGAGGCCAGGTCCAGGAAGTACTGCGGGAGCAGTCCGAGACCCAGCGTGACCAGGACCCCCACCCCGATCGCGGTCGCCGTGAAGGCGCTCGGGATCGCCACCGTGGGACCGCCGGGCTGCGGGTCCGAGAAGAACATCAGCACGATGACCCGGATGTAGAAGAACGCGGCCACCGCCGAACTCAGCACACCGACGACCACCAACGGGGTGGCCCCGCCGCTGGCCGCGGCCTGGAAGACCGCGAACTTCCCGGTGAAACCCGAGGTCAACGGAATCCCGGCGAAGGCCAGCAGGAACAGTGCGAACACCGCCGCCAACAGCGGCGAGCGCCGTCCGAGCCCGGCCCAGCTGGACAGGTGGGTCGCCTCCCCCTTGGAGTCACGCACCAGGGTGACCACGGCGAACGCGCCGAGCGTCACGAAGGAGTACGCCAGCAGGTAGAACAACACCGAGGAGATGCCCTGCTTGTTGACGGCGATCACGCCGGTCAGGATGAACCCGGCGTGCGCGATCGAGGAGTACGCCAGCAGGCGCTTGACGTCCTGCTGGGTCACCGCGAGGACCGCGCCGACCACCATCGTGAGGATCGCCACCCCCCACATCACCGGCCGCCAGTCCAGCCGCAGGCCCGGGAAGGCCACGTAGAACAGCCGCAGGAAGGCGCCGAAGGCCGCGACCTTGGTGGCCGCCGCCATGAAACCGGTCACCGGGGTCGGCGCACCCTGGTAGACGTCCGGGGTCCACGAGTGGAACGGCACCGCGGCGACCTTGAACAGCAGGCCGACCGAGAGCATCGCCAGGCCGGTGAGCACCAGCGCGTCGCTCTGGGTGGTGCTCAGCTGCGCCGGGGTGGTCATCGCCTTGCCGGAGATGACGTCGCCGATGTCGCCGAGCTTCACACTGCCCGCGTAGCCGTACAGCAGCGCGGTGCCGAACAGGAAGAACGCCGAGGCGAAGGCGCCGAGCAGGAAGTACTTGACCGCCGCCTCCTGGGAGAGCAGCCGGCGGCGCCGGGCCAGCGCGCAGAGCAGGTACAGCGGCAGCGAGAAGACCTCCAGCGCCACGAACATGGTCAGCAGGTCGTTGGCGGCGGGGAACAGCAGCATGCCGGCGACCGCGAACATGGTGAGCGGGAAGACCTCGCCGGTGGCGAAGCCGGCCCGGATCGCGGCCCGCTCCTGCTCGCCGCCGGGCGTGGCGGCGGCCTGGGCGGCGAAGGCGTCGGCGGGCAGGCCGCCCGCCTTGGGCTCCAGCTTCCGCTCGGCGTAGGTGAGCACCGCGACCACCGAGACCAGCAGGATCACGCCCTGGAGGAAGAGCGCCGGGCCGTCCATCGCGACCGTCTCCATCGCCAGCAGGTCGATCCGGGTGAAGCCGTGGCTCTGCACGGCCAGCACCACGACGGCGACGAAGGCGCCGACCAGCCCGGTCAGGGCCAGCGACACCTGGGTCCAGTGCCGGTACCGGCGGGGCACGAAGGCCTCGACCAGGACGCCGACCACCGCGGCGGCGAACACCACGATCATCGGGGACAGTTGGCCGTACTCGATGTGCGGCGCCGGGATGCTGGGGGTGTTGCCGCCCGCGGCGGCGAGCACTGCGGTGGCGCTCACTTCTGCTCACCTCCTGAGGTGGCGGCGACCGGGTGGGCCGGCGCCGGATCGGTCTCGTGGACCTGCGAGAGCGTCGCGTTCACCGAGGGGTTGACCAGGTCGGTGAGCGGCTTGGGGTAGACGCCGAGCAGGATGGTCAGCGCCACCAGCGGGGCGACCACGGCCAGTTCGCGGGCCTTGAGGTCGGGCATCGTCCGCACCCCTTCCCGCACCGGGCCGGTCATGGTGCGCTGGTACAGCAGCAGGGCGTACAGCGCGGCCAGCACGATGCCGAAGGTGGCCACGACGCCGATCGCCGGGTAGCGGGTGAAGGTGCCCACCAGCACCAGGAACTCGCTGACGAACGGGGCGAGCCCGGGCAGCGACAGGGTGGCCAGGCTGCCGATCAGGAACGTCCCGGCGAGCACCGGGGCGACCTTCTGCACGCCGCCGTAGTCGGCGATCAGTCGCGAGCCGCGGCGCGAGATCAGGAAGCCGGCCACCAGCATCCAGACCGCCGTGGACAGGCCGTGGTTGACCATGTAGAGGGTGGCGCCGCTCTGGCCCTGGCTGGTCAGGGCGAAGATGCCCATGATGATGAAGCCGAAGTGCGAGATCGACGCGTACGCCACCAGGCGCTTGATGTCCTTCTGGCCGATCGCCAGCAGCGCGCCGTAGACGATCCCGATCAGGGCCAGCACCAGGATCGCCGGGGCGAAGGTCTTCGAGGCGTCCGGGAACAGTCCGAGGCAGAAGCGCAGCATCGCGAAGGTGCCGACCTTGTCCACCACCGCGGTGATCAGCACCGCGGTGCCGGCGGTGGACTCGCCCATCGCGTTCGGCAGCCAGGTGTGCAGCGGCCACAGCGGGGCCTTCACCGCGAAGGCGAAGAAGAAGCCCAGGAACAGCGCCTTCTCGGCGGTGCCGGTCAGCTGGAGCCGGCCGTCGGCGATCGCCGAGGTGAGGGTCGGCAGGTCGAAGGTGCCGAAGCCCTGGTCCTGCGCGATCACGTACAGGCCGATCACGGCGGCCAGCATCACCAGGCCGCCGAGCAGGTTGTAGAGCAGGAACTTCACGGCCGCGTAGGAGCGCTGGCGCGCCGACTCGGGGCCGCCGGCCCGGTCGCCGAAGCCGCCGATCAGGAAGTACATCGGGATCAGCATGGCTTCGAAGAACACGTAGAACACGAAGACGTCGGTGGCGTAGAAGGAGACGATCACCATCGCCTCCACCGCCAGGATCAGGGCGAAGAAGCCCTGGGTCCGGCGCACGTTCTCGAAGGTGCCGTCGGGCCCGGCGGCCGGGTCTGCGTCGTGCCAGGAGGCGAGGATCACCATCGGCACCAGCACCGCCGTGAGCAGGGCGAGGACGGCGCCGATGCCGTCCACCCCGAGCGAGAAGGTGATGCCGAAGGAGCGGATCCAGCTGTACGACTCGTTCAGCTGGAAGCGGTCGCCGTGCGGGTCGAACCGCGTCGCCACCACGGCGGCCAGCGCCAGGGTGACGGCCGAGACGCCCAGCGCGACGGCCTTGGTGGTCCGGCGCCGGGTCTCGTTCGACCCGGCCGGCAGGGCGGCGGTCAGCACCGCGCCGGCCGCCGGGACGGCACAGGTGGCGGTCAGCAACGCACTCATGGCCTGACCTCCCAATGCGATTCGGGACGAGTCATCAGACGGACCTCATCAGGAGAGTCATGGCGACCAGCACCAGCGTGCCGCCGAACATGGAGAGCGCGTAGGAGCGGACGAAGCCGTTCTGGACCCGCCGCAGCCGGCCGGAGAGTCCGCCGATGGCGGCGGCCAGGCCGTTCACCGCGCCGTCCAGGCCGCGGCTGTCGAAGAACACCAGCGTCGCGGTGAGCGCCGAGCCCGGCCGCACCAGCACGGCGTGGTTGAAGTCGTCCTGCAGCAGGTCGCGGCGGGCCGCCCGGGTGAGCGGGGAGCCGACCGGCGCCACCACCGGGACCGGCGAGCGCCCGTACATCAGGTACGCGAGGCCGACGCCGGCCACCATGCAGGCCGTGGTCAGCCCGGTGACGGTCCACGCGCCGAGCGGCGAGTTGCCCTCGCTGTGGCCGGTGACCGGCTCCAGCCACTTCAGGAACCTGTCGTTGACGTCGAACAGCGCTCCCGCGCCGGCCGAGCCGACGGCCAGCAGCACCATCGGGATCACCATGGTCTTCGGCGGGTCGTGGGGGTGCGGGAGGTTGCCCTCCGCGTCCGGCTGCCAGCGCTTCTCGCCGAAGAAGGTCAGCACCACCACCCGGGTCATGTAGAACGCGGTGATCGCCGCGCCGACCAGCGCGCACAGCCCGAGGATCCAGCCCTCGGTGCCGCCCTTGGCGAACGCCGCCTCGATGATCCGGTCCTTGGAGAAGAAGCCGGACAGGCCCGGGAAGCCGATGATGGCGAGGTAACCGACGAGGAAGGTGACGTAGGTCCACCGCATGTGCTTGCGCAGGCCGCCGTAGTGGCGCATGTTCACCTCGTCGTTCATGCCGTGCATGACCGACCCGGCGCCGAGGAACAGCCCGGCCTTGAAGAAGCCGTGGGTCACCAGGTGCATGATCGCGAAGACGTAGCCGATCGGGCCCAGCCCGGCCGCCAGCACCATGTAGCCGATCTGCGACATGGTCGAGCCGGCCAGCGCCTTCTTGATGTCGTCCTTGGCACAACCGACGACCGCACCGAACAGCAGCGTGACCGCGCCGACCACCACCACGGCGGTCCGGGCGTCCGGCGCCAGGTCGAAGATCGCCGAGGACCGGGTGATCAGGTAGACCCCGGCGGTCACCATGGTGGCCGCGTGGATCAGGGCCGAGACCGGGGTCGGGCCCTCCATCGCGTCCCCGAGCCAGGACTGCAGCGGCACCTGCGCCGACTTGCCGCAGGCCGCCAGCAGCAGCATCAGGCCGATCGCCGTCAGCTTGCCCTCGCTCGCCTCGCCCGCGCCCCCGACCGTGCCCGCCGAACCGAGGATCGGGTCGAAGGCGAAGGAGCCGAACTCCGCGAACATCAGCATGATCGCGATGGACAGGCCCATGTCGCCGACCCGGTTGACGATGAAGGCCTTCTTCGCCGCCGTCGCCGCGCTCGGCTTGTGCTGCCAGAAGCCGATCAGGAGGTACGAGGCCAGGCCCACGCCCTCCCAGCCGAAGTACAGCAGCAGGTAGTTGTCGGCGACCACCAGCAGCAGCATGGCGGCCAGGAACAGGTTCAGGTACGCGAAGAAGCGGCGCCGGCGCTCGTCGTGCGCCATGTAGCCGACCGAGTAGAGGTGGATCAGCGTGCCGACGCCGGTGATCAGCAGGACGAAGGTCATCGACAGCTGGTCGAGCCGGAAGGAGATGTCGGCCTGGAAGCCGTTCACCGGGATCCAGCTGAACAGGTGCCGGGTGACCGCCCGGTGCTCGGCGTCACGGCCGAGCATGTCCGAGAACAGGACCAGGCCGAAGCCGAACGAGAGCGCCGCGAGCGCCGTGGCCAGCCAGTGGCCGTACCGGTCCAGCGCCCGGCCGCCGAGCAGCAGCAGGGCGGCACCGGCCAGTGGAGCCGCCACCAGCAGCGGAATGAGAGAGTTCACCGAGGGCCTCCGCCTACAGCTTCATCAGGTTGCTGTCGTCGACCGAAGCGGAGTGCCTGGTCCGGAAGATGGAGACGATGATGGCGAGGCCCACCACGACCTCGGCCGCCGCGACCACCATCGTGAAGAACGCGATGATCTGGCCGTCCAGGGTCCCGTGCAGCCGGGAGAAGGTCACCAGAGCGAGGTTCGAGGCGTTCAGCATCAGCTCCACGCACATGAACAGCACGATCGCGTTGCGTCGCACCAGCACCCCGGCCGCGCCGATGGTGAACAACAGAGCCGACAGGTAGAGGTAGTTGACCGGGTTCACTCCGCGCCCTCCTCGTCGGCCGGGTGCTTCACGTGGTTCGCCGGCACCGGTTCACCGTTCACCGGGACGCGCCCGCGCCCGCCGTTCGCCGGGGCCCGCCCGCCGTTCGCCGGCACCGGCTCCAGCGACTTGCGCGGAGCGGCCACCGCCGGCCGCTCCGAGGACGGACGGCCCAGCCAGTCCGCCGTGCTGTTCTCCAGCTCCGCCATCCGCCGCAGCATCGCCTGGCTGACGTCCCGGACCTGACCGCGCTCGCGCAGCGTCGCCATCACCGAGTCCTCGGCGATCGTGCCGTCCGGCAGCAGCGCCGGGACGTCCACCGCGTTGTGCCGCGCGTACACGCCCGGCGCCGGCAGCGGCGGCACCTGGATGTTGTCCTCGACCCGCTGCGCCGCCAGCTCGCGCTGGGTCTTGGGTGCCGTCACGTGCTCCCGGTGGGTCAGCACCATCGCGCCGATCGCCGCGGTGATCAGCAGCGCGCCGGTGACCTCGAAGGCCCACACGTACCGGGTGAAGATCAGCCGGGCCAGGCCCGGCACGTTGCCCTCGGCGTTCGCCTCGGACAGCCCGGTGAAGTGGTTCAGCTTCGCGTTGGCGATCCCGGCGATCAGCAGCACCCCGAAGCCCAGCCCGCACAGCACCGCGGCGAACCGCTGGCCCTTCAGGTGCTCCTTCGTGGAGTCCTCGCTGGTGACACCGACCAGCATCACCACGAACAGGAACAGCATCATGATCGCGCCGGTGTAGACCACGATCTGCACCACGCCCAGGAACACCGCGCCCTGCGCCATGTAACAGACCGCCAGCGCCAGCATGGTGGCCGCCAGGCAGAGCGCGCTGTGCACCGCCTTGCGCATCGACACCATGCCGAGCGCGCCGCCGACCGCGATCACCGCGAGCACCCAGAACTGGACGGCCTCACCCGTGGAGGTCGTCCCGGTCGCTTCCGCCAGCCGCGCGATCACTGCCGCACCTCCTTCTCCCGGTCGGTGCGCTCCTGCTGGACCGTCCCCGGCGCCGCCGCGGTGACCTCGCCCCGGTAGTACGCGCCCTCGTCGGTGCCCGGGAAGATCGCGTGCGGGGTGTCGACCATGCCCTCGGACAGGCCCACCAGCAGTTGCTCCTTGGTGAAGATCAGGTCCCGGCGGGAGGAGTCGGCCAGCTCGTACTCGTTGGTCATCGTCAGCGCCCTGGTCGGGCAGGCCTCGATGCACAGCCCGCACAGGATGCAGCGGGCGTAGTTGATCTGGTACACCGCCCCGTAGCGCTCACCCGGGGAGTAGCGCTCCTCGTCCTGGTTGTCGGCGCCCTCCACGTAGATCGCGTCGGCCGGGCAGGCCCACGCGCACAGCTCGCAGCCGACGCACTTCTCCAGGCCGTCCGGGTGCCGGTTCAGCTGGTGGCGGCCGTGGAAGCGCGGAGCGGTGGGCTTCTTCTGCTCCGGGTACTGCTCGGTGAGCCGCTTCTTGAACATGGCCTTGAAGGTCACGCCGAAGCCGGCGGCCGGGCCGAGGATCGACGGGCGGTCGCCCCGCTCGGGGCGGTCCGTACGATCGGACTGGTCGGACATCTCGGTTCAGCTCCCTTCGGAATGGTCGGCCCCGTTGAGGGCGTCCTGGAGTTGCTTCGGGGCGCGGCTGGGCCGGCGCGGCACCGGCGGGAGCACCTGGCCGGGCATCGGCGGGACCGGGTAGCCACCCGCCATCGGGTCGAACTCCTTCCCGGGCGGGGCCTCTTCGGGCTCCGGCTGCTTCCTCACGAAGTCCCGCAGCAGCGCCAGCAGCAGGATCACGCCGACCGGGGCACCCACGTACAGCACCACCTCGCCGAAGCCGTAGCCCTCGTTGCGCAGCGCCCGCACGCTCGCGATCAGCACCAGCCACACCAGCGAGACCGGGATCAGCACCTTCCAGCCCAGCTTCATGAACTGGTCGTAGCGGAACCGGGGCAGCGTGCCGCGCAGCCAGATGAAGAAGAACAGCAGCAGCTGGATCTTCAGCGTGATCCACAGCATCGGCCACCAGCCGTGGTTGGCGCCCTCCCAGAACGTCGACACCGGCCACGGGGCCCGCCAGCCGCCCAGGAAGAGGGTCGAGGCCACCGCCGAGACCGTCACCATGTTCACGTACTCGGCCAGCATGAACATCGCGAACTTCAGCGAGGAGTACTCGGTGTTGAAGCCGCCGACCAGCTCGCCCTCGGCCTCCGGCAGGTCGAACGGCGCCCGGTTGGTCTCGCCGACCATCGCGATCACGTAGACGATGAACGACACCGGCAGCAGTGCCGCGAACCAGGTCGGCTGCTGGTGCGCCACGATCTCCGAGGTCGACATCGAGCCGGAGTAGATGAACACCGCCGCGAAGGCCAGGCCCATCGCGATCTCGTAGCTGACCATCTGCGCGGCCGAGCGCAGCCCGCCCAGCAGCGGGTACGTCGAGCCGGACGACCAGCCCGCCAGCACGATCCCGTAGATCCCGATCGAGGCCGTCGCCAGGATGTACAGCAGGGCCACCGGGAAGTCCGTCAGCTGCAGCGGCGTCCGGGTGCCGAAGACCGACACCTCGTTGCCGGCCGGGCCGAACGGGATCACCGCGAAGGCCATGAACGCGGGGATGGCGCAGACGATCGGGGCGAGGATGTAGACCACCTTGTCCGCGCCCTTGACCACCAGGTCTTCCTTCAGCGCCAGCTTCACGCCGTCCGCCAGCGACTGCAGCATGCCCCACGGGCCGTGCCGGTTGGGCCCGATGCGCAGCTGCATCCAGGCCACCACCTTGCGCTCCCAGACGATCGCGATCAGCACCGTCAGGACCAGGAAGGCGAAGCAGAACACCGCCTTCAGCAGCACCAGCCACCACGGGTCCTGCCCGAAGAAGTGGAGCGTCTCGTACGGCTGCGACGTCATCGGTCCTCCCCTTCGCCCGCGGCTTCGTCCGCGGTGTCGGCGGTGTCGGCGGTGGCCTCGGCCACCGCCCCTGGCTCGGGCGTGGGCTCGGCCCCTGGCTCGGCCGCGGGTTCGGACTCCGGCTCGGGTTCCGGCTCGGCCGCGGCGATCGAGACCAGGTGGCCGACGGTGGCGCCCAGCGCGCGGTGGGCGCCGCCCGGTGTGGAGTCGAGCGGGACCCAGACCGTGCGGTCCGGGATCGAGTCGGTGACCTCCAGCGGCAGGGTCAGCGAGCCCGCCGGGCCGGTCAGCCGCAGCGCTGCGGCCGCCTCGGCGCCGATCTCCTTGGCCGTCTCCGCCGAGATCCGGACCACCGCCCGGTGCCGGGTGCCCGCCAGGTGCGGATCCCCCTGCTGCAGCAGGCCGTTGTCCAGCAGCAGGCGCCAGCCCGCCAGCACCGCCTGGCCCTCGGCCGGCCGGGGCAGCACGTCCGGGTGCGCGGCCGGGTCGGCCGTGCGGTCGCCCTCCCACGGGACGAACCGGTCCAGCTCCAGCCGGGCCGCCCGGACGTCCGGCAGACCCAGCCGGTGGCCCAGGGCGTCCGCCAGCATGCTCAGCACCCGCAGGTCCGACTGGAGGTGACGGCCCATCTGCTGGTCCGGCTTGAGCGCGGCCTCGAACATCCGCACCCGGCCCTCCCAGTCCAGGAAGGTGCCCGCCTTCTCCGCCACCGCCGCCACCGGCAGCACCACGTCCGCGTGCGCCGTCACCGCCGAGGGCCGCAGCTCCAGCGACACCAGGAACGGCACCGCCGCCAGCGCCTCGTCGGCCAGCGCCGGATCCGGCAGGTCGTCCGGGTCCACACCACCGACCAGCAGCGCGTCCAGCTCGCCCCGCGCGGCCGCCGCCAGGATGCCGCCGGTGTCCCGGCCCGGCCGGGACGGCGGCTCGGCCCCGCCCCACACCTCGGCCGCCTCCGCCCGGGCCACCGCAACGGCCACCGGGCGGCCGCCCGGCAGCAGGCCCGGCAGCGCGCCGGCCTCCACGGCCCCGCGCTCACCCGCCCGGCGCGGCACCCAGGCGAGCTTCGCGCCGGTCGCGTGCGCCAGCCGCAGCACCGCCGTCAGCGCGCCCGGGACGGCGGCCAGCCGCTCGCCCGCCAGGATCACCGCCCCCGGCGTCCGCAGCAGCTCGGCCGCCCGGCCCGCGTCGTCGTTCAGCGGCTCGTCCGCCGCCAGCGCCGCGAACCACTCGGGCTCGGTGCCGGGGGCGGCTGGCAGCAGCGCACCGCGCAGCTTCGCCAGGCCCCGGGAGCCGTACGCGGCCACCGAGAACACCTTCAGGCCCGTCGCCCGAGTCGCCTTGCGCAGCCGCAGGAAGACGATCGGCGACTCCTCCTCCGGCTCGAAGCCCGCCAGCAGCACCGTCGGCGCCCGGTCGAGGTCCTCGTAGGCCACCCCGGAGCCGTCCAGGTCGACACCCCGCCCGGCCACCGCCGCGGCCAGGAAGTCGGCCTCCTCACCGCTGTGCGGGCGGGCCCGGAAGTCCACGTCGTTGGTGCCCAGCACCACCCGCGCGAACTTCCCGTACGCGTAGGCGTCCTCGACCGTCACCCGGCCGCCGGCCAGCACCCCGGTCCGGGCCTCGCGCAGCCCCTCGGCCGCCCGGGCCAGCGCCTCCGGCCAGGAGGCCGGCACCAGCTCGCCGTCCACCCGCACCAGCGGGGTGGTCAGCCGGTCCCGGAGCTGGGCGTAGCGGAACGCGAAGCGGCCCTTGTCGCAGTTCCACTCCTCGTTCACCGCCGGATCCTCACCCGCCAGCCGCCGCAGCACCTTGCCGCGCCGGTGGTCGGTGCGCTGCGCGCAGCCGGAGGCGCAGTGCTCGCACACACTGGGCGAGGAGGTCAGGTCGAACGGGCGGGAGCGGAACCGGTACGCCGCCGAGGTCAGCGCCCCCACCGGGCAGATCTGGATGGTGTTCCCGGAGAAGTACGACTCGAAGTCGTCCCCCTCTCCGGTGCCGACCTGCTGCAGCGCCCCGCGCTCCACCAGGTCGATGAACGGGTCCCCGGCGATCTGCTGCGAGAAGCGGGTGCAGCGCGCGCACAGCACGCAGCGCTCGCGGTCCAGCAGCACCTGGCTGCTGATCGGCACCGGCTTCTCGTAGGTGCGCTTCATGCCCTCGAAGCGGGAGTCGGCGGCGCCGTTGGTCATCGCCTGGTTCTGGAGCGGGCACTCGCCGCCCTTGTCGCAGACCGGGCAGTCCAGCGGGTGGTTGATCAGCAGCAGCTCCATCACGCCGCGCTGCGCCTTCTCGGCCACCGGTGAGCTGAGCTGGGTGCGCACCACCATGCCCTCGGCCACCGGGATGGTACAGGAGGCCACCGGCTTGCGCTGGCCCTCGATCTCGACGATGCACTGGCGACAGGCACCGGCCGGGTCGAGCAGCGGATGGTCGCAGAAGCGCGGGATCTGGGTGCCGATGGTCTCGGCGGCCCGGATCACCAACGTTCCCTTGGGAACCCGCACTTCGACGCCGTCGATGGTGAGCGTGACCAGTTCGACCGCGGTCTCGGAGGCGGTTGGCTCTGTGATCGTCACGCGTGCACCTCCCTTTCGGTGGCGGACTGGTGGCCGGGGCGGGGGCCGTCGGCCCAGACGGTGGAGGCGGCCGGGTCGAACGGGCAGCGGCGCTCGGCCAGGTGCTGCTCGTACTCGGCCCGGAAGTGCCGGAGCGAGGAGACGATCGGGCTGGCCGCGCCGTCGCCCAGGGCGCAGAAGGACTTGCCGTTGATGTTGTCGGCGATGTCGAGGAGCTTCTCCAGGTCCCCGTCGACGCCCTCGCCCGCCTCGATCCGCTTGAGCAACTGGACCAGCCAGTAGGTGCCCTCGCGGCAGGGGGTGCACTTTCCGCAGGACTCGTGGGCGTAGAACTCCGTCCAGCGGGTGACGGCGCGCACCACGCAGGTGGTCTCGTCGAAGACCTGGAGCGCCTTGGTGCCGAGCATCGAGCCGGCCGCGCCGACGCCCTCGTAGTCCAGCGGGACGTCGAGGTGCTCGTCGGTGAACATCGGGGTGGAGGAGCCGCCCGGGGTCCAGAACTTCAGCCGGTGCCCGGCGCGGACGCCGCCGCTGAGGTCGAGCAGCTGGCGCAGCGTGACGCCGAGCGGGGCCTCGTACTGGCCGGGGTTGGTGACGTGGCCGGAGAGCGAGTAGAGCGTGAAGCCGGGGGACTTCTCGGTGCCCAGGGCCTTGAACCACTCCTTGCCGCGGGCCAGGATCGGCGGCACGGAGGCGATCGACTCGACGTTGTTGACCACCGTCGGACAGGCGTACAGGCCGGCGATCGCCGGGAACGGCGGCCGCAGCCTCGGCTGGCCCCGGCGGCCCTCCAGCGAGTCCAGCAGCGCCGTCTCCTCGCCGCAGATGTAGGCGCCGGCGCCGGCGTGCACGGTGATGTCGAGGTCGACGCCCGAGCCGAGGATGTTCCGGCCCAGCAGTCCGGCGGCGTACGCCTCGGCGACGGCCGCGTGCAGCCGGCGCAGCACCGGGACGACCTCGCCGCGCAGGTAGATGAAGGCGTGGTCGCAGCGGATCGCGTAGGAGGCGATCACCATGCCCTCGATCAGCACGTGGGGGTTGGCGAACAGCAGCGGGATGTCCTTGCAGGTGCCCGGTTCGGACTCGTCCGCGTTGACCACCAGGTAGTGCGGCTTGCCGTCGTTCTGCGGGATGAACTGCCACTTCATCCCGGTCGGGAAGCCGGCGCCGCCCCGGCCGCGCAGTCCCGAGTCCTTGACCAGGGCGATCACGTCGTCCGGTGGCATGGCGAGGGCCGCCTTGAGTCCCTCGTAGCCGTGGTGGCGCCGGTAGGTGTCGAGCGTCCAGGGGCGGGTGTCGTCCCAGGAGTCGGACAGCACCGGGGTGAGCAGCTTCTCGGCCGGCTCGGCAGAGGTCATCACGCCTCGCTCCCTTCCTGGCCGTTGCCCGTGGCGCCGTTGCCCGTGGCGCCGTTGCCGGCCTGACCGTTGCCCTCGTGGCCGTTGCCCTCGTGGCGGGGGGAGACCACCTTGGCGCCGGGGGTGCCCGGCAGGGCCTCGCCGCGGGCCAGCCGCAGGCCGGCCAGCGAGGGGGCGCCGCCGGCGCCGGACTCGTCGTTGGCGCCGGGGCGCTCATCGGGGAAGCCGGCCAGGATCCGGGCGGTCTCCTTGAAGCCGCACAGCCGGGCGCCGCGGGTGGGCCGGACCTCGCGGCCGGCGCGCAGGTCGTCGACCAGCTGCCGGGCGCTCTCCGGGGTCTGGTTGTCGAAGAACTCCCAGTTGACCATCACCACGGGTGCGTAGTCGCAGGCCGCGTTGCACTCGATGTGCTCGATCGAGACCTCGCCGTCCTCGGTGGTCTCGTTGTTGCGGATGCCCAGGTGCTCCTGGAGGTCGGCGAAGATCTGGTCGCCGCCGAGCACCGCGCACAGGGTGTTGGTGCAGACCCCGACGTGGTACTTCCCCGCGGGGCGGCGCCGGTACATGGTGTAGAAGGTCGCGACCGCGGTGACCTCGGCGGTGGTGAGGTCCAACCGCTCGGCGCAGAAGCGGATCCCGGTCGGGCTGACGAAGCCCTCCTCGGCCTGCACCAGGTGCAGCAGCGGCAGCAGCGCGGAGCGCGGCTGGGGGTAGCGGGCGATCAGCTCGGCGGCGTCGGCGGCCAGCCGGGCGTGCACCTCCTCGGGGTACGGTGCGGCCGGCAGTGCCGGCAGTCCGAGTTCGACGTTGGTCACCGGTCCACGCCTCCCATCACCGGGTCGATCCCGGCCACCGCGACGATCACGTCGGCCACCTGGCCGCCCTCGCACATCGCCGCCATCGTCTGCAGATTGGTGAACGACGGGTCCCTGAAGTGGACCCGGTACGGACGCGTCCCGCCGTCACTGACCACGTGCACGCCCAGCTCGCCCTTGGGCGACTCGATCGCCGAGTACGCCTGGCCGACCGGGACCCGGAAGCCCTCGGTGACCAGCTTGAAGTGGTGGATCAGGGCCTCCATGGAGGTGCCCATGATCTTGCGGATGTGGTCGAGGGAGTTGCCCAACCCGTCAGGCCCGACGGCCAGTTGCGCGGGCCAGGCGATCTTCTTGTCGGCCACCATGACCGGGCCCGGCCGCAGCCGGTCCAGGCACTGCTCGACGATCCGCAGGGACTGCTTCATCTCCTCCAGCCGGATCACGAAGCGGCCGTAGGAGTCGGCGCTGTCGGCGATCGCGACCTCGAAGTCGTAGTCCTCGTACCCGCAGTACGGGTCGCTCTTGCGCAGGTCGTGCGGCAGCCCGGTGGCGCGCAGGATCGGGCCGGTGGCGCCGAGGGCCAGGCAGCCGGGCAGGTCCAGGAAGCCGACGTCGACCAGCCGGGCCTTGAACACCGGGTTGCCGGTGGCAAGCTTGTCGTACTCGTGCATCCGGGAGCGGAAGACCTTGACCGCCTCGCGGATCTGGTCGACGGCCCCGGGCGGCAGGTCCTGGGCGAGGCCGCCGGGGCGCACGTACGCGTGGTTCATGCGCAGGCCGGTGACCAGCTCGAAGACGTCCAGGATCAGTTCGCGGTCCCGGAAGCCGTAGATCATCAGGGTGGTGGAGCCGATCTCCATGCCGCCGGTGGCCAGGCAGACCAGGTGCGAGGCGATCCGGTTGAGCTCCATCATCATCACGCGGATGACGCTGGCCCGCTCCGGGACGTCGCCGGTGATGCCGAGCAGCTTCTCGACCGCCAGGCAGTAGGCCGTCTCGTTGAACAGCGGGGTCAGGTAGTCCATCCGGGTCACGAAGGTGGTGCCCTGGACCCAGCTGCGGAACTCCATGTTCTTCTCGATGCCGGTGTGGAGGTAGCCGATGCCGCAGCGGGCCTCCGTCACCGTCTCGCCGTCGATCTCCAGGATCAGCCGCAGCACCCCGTGGGTGGACGGGTGCTGCGGGCCCATGTTGACGATGATGCGCTCGTCGTCGGCCCGGCCGACCGCCTCGACCACCTCGCCCCAGTCGCCGCCGGTGACGGTGAAGACCCGGCCCTCGGTGGTGTCGCGGACGTCCGCGGCCTCGGTCTCGTCATAGTGCTGGGTGTTCATCAGCTGTACGACCTCCGCTGGTCGGGAGCCGGGATCTGGGCGCCCTTGTACTCGACGGGGATGCCGCCGAGCGGGTAGTCCTTGCGCTGCGGGTGGCCCAGCCAGTCGTCCGGCATCATGATCCGGGTGAGCGCCGGGTGGCCCTCGAAGACCAGGCCGAAGAAGTCGTAGGCCTCGCGCTCGTGCCAGTCGTTGGTCGGGTAGACGCTCACCACGGAGGGGATCCGCGGGTCGGCGTCCGGCGCGGTGACCTCCAGCCGGATCAGCCGGCCGTGGGTGATCGAGCGCAGGTGGTAGACCGCGTGCAGCTCGCGGCCCTTGTCCCCGGGGTAGTGCACGCCGCTCACGCCCAGGCAGAGTTCGAAGCGCAGCGCCGGGTCGTCGCGCAGGACCCGGACGGTCCTCAGCAGGTGTGCGCGGTCGATGTGGAAGGTGAGCTCACCACGGTCGACCACGGTCTTCTCGATCACCTCGACCGGGTCCAGGCCCTGTTCCTCCAGGGCGCCCTCCAGCTCGTCGGCCACCTCGTCGAACCAGCCCCCGTAAGGGCGTTCGCTCGGACCGGGCAGGACGACCGGGACGGCCAGACCGCCGAAGCCGGAGGTGTCGCCGCTGCCCTTGGCACCGAACATGCCCTGCCGGCGGCCGACCACCTCGACCGGGATCTCGCGGGACGGCTGCTCGCGGCGGGTCTCGGGCACCTGCTCGTTCATCGCAGCTGCCCCCGCATCTCGCTGACCGGGGTCGCCTTGAGGGCGAGCGCCTCGCCCAGCTCCTCGGCCCGGCGCTTGTTCACGCCCAGCGGCTCGTGCTGGATCTTGTCGTGCAGCTTCAGGATGGCGTCCATCAGCATCTCCGGACGGGGCGGACAGCCGGGCAGGTAGATGTCCACCGGGACGATGTGGTCGACGCCCTGGACGATCGCGTAGTTGTTGAACATCCCGCCGGACGAGGCGCAGACGCCCATCGAGATGACCCACTTGGGATTGGGCATCTGGTCGTACACCTGGCGCAGCACCGGGGCCATCTTCTGGCTCACCCGGCCCGCCACGATCATCAGATCGGCCTGCCGCGGGGATCCCCGGAAGACCTCCATCCCGAACCGGGCCAGGTCGTAGCGACCGGCGCCGGTGGTCATCATCTCGATCGCGCAGCAGGCCAGACCGAAGGTCGCCGGGAAGAGTGACGCCTTGCGCACCCAGCCGGCGGCCGTCTCCACGGTCGTGAGCAGAAAGCCGCTCGGCAGCTTCTCCTCGATTCCCATCAGATCCCTCTCAATGCCCTCGAGTCCGCTGATACGTGGGCCGGTTCTGGCTTGTCCGCTCGTTCACAAGCGGACGCGCAGCCGGCGGACGGGTGGCAGAACCACCCCGCGCTCGGACCACCCCGCGCTCAGTCCCACTCCAGGCCGCCGCGGCGCCACACGTAGGCGTACGCGACGAAGACGGTGGCGATGAACAGGAGCATCTCGACCAGCCCGAAGATCCCCAGGGCGTCGAAGGTCACCGCCCAGGGGTAGAGGAAGACGATCTCGATGTCGAAGACGATGAAGAGCATCGCCGTCAGGTAGTACTTGATCGGGAACCGACCGCCGCCCACAGGCTGCGGGGTCGGCTCGATGCCGCACTCGTACGCCTCCAACTTGGCCCGGTTGTAGCGCTTGGGGCCGGTGAGTGAGGCCATCACGACGGAGCCGACCGCGAACGCCGCCGCGATGGCACCGAGTACGAGGATCGGCGCGTAGGCATTCATAGCCCCCGCTCCCTCCGTCCAGTCGTCCTTGACTGCAGATCGGAACCGGCAGGTCACCCTGAGGTGAACCCGCGTTCCAGTTCCCGAGATCCACCTCATGTGAGGCAGTTCACAAAGCCTGGAACGAGCGCATCTTATGCCCGTCCGCTTGTGATCTGCGACACGCAGTTCACCGCCATCTTTGTGATCTACGACACCATGTGAATGGTGCTGAATGTGAACATGCCCAGACTTGCCAGCACAAAGCAGTCAAATGATCACAAGCAGTCGCATTTATCTGCGAAGCAGCTGGTCAGGGGCGTGTTTCTATATCAACCATGCTCCGGACTAAGCAAATTTCCGGGCGTCATGTTGACGTGTTATAGCGGCTCACCCGCAGGGGTGGTGGGAGTCCGAACGCTCGCTTGACCCTTCGTTCACAAGCGCGCGAACTCGGGGTGTGGTGGGGGTTCTGATGCCCTCCCTCCACCCGTCCGCCCGCCCGATCCTCCGCCCGGACGCCGCCGGTTACTACCGGCCGGCCGCCTGCTCCCAGACCCAGGCCGCGACGCCCACCCGGTTGCGGGCGCCGATCTTGCGCTGGACGTTGGCGAGGTGGTTCTTCACCGTCCCCGGTGAGATGAACAGCCCGGCGCCGATCTCGGCGTTGGTCGCGCCGTCGGCGACCAGCTCGGCGATCTCCCTTTCTCTCGCGGTCAGTTCCTCCGGCACCCCGGCTATCAGTGGCGCCGCCGCGGCTGCCCTGGCCTCCGGCTCGGGCCTCGGCTCCGCACCCGGAAGTGCCATGTGCCGCAGGAGCCGGACGGTGATCTGCGGGCTGATCAACGCGTCCCCCGCCATGGCCGCCCGGACCGCCTCGATCAGCAGCACCGGCCCCGAGCGCTTCAGCAGGAACCCGGCCGCTCCGTGCCGCAGCGCCGTGTGGACGTACTCGTCCAGGTCGAAGGTGGTCACCACGATCACCTTGCACTGGTCGGCCAACTGCCGGGTGACTTCCAGACCGTCGAGCTTCGGCATCCGGATGTCCGCGAGCACCACGTCCGGTCGCAGCCGCCGCGCCTCCTCCACCGCTGCGGCACCGTTCGTGGCCTCCGCCACCACCACCATGTCCGGCTGGACGTCCAGGATCATCCGGAACGCACTGCGGACGTCCGCCTGGTCGTCCGCGATCAGGATCCGAATCGGCCCTGTGCCGCTGCCCATGTCCGTGCCTCCCCGTTCCCCGTGCCCCGTTCCCGACTCGCGTCGGTTCCTGGGGCCGCATCGGTTCCTACGCGTGCGCCGGCCCCGTGCCGGCTTCCTCCAGCGGCAGCACCGCCGCCACCCGCCATGCCTCCCGCTCGTACGGGCCGGCTTCCAGCGAACCGCCCAGCGCCTCCACCCTGGCCGCCAGCCCCGGCAGTCCGCTGCCGCCGCCCCGGCGTGGCCGCCCTGTCTGGCCGGGGGCCCGACCGTCGTTGGTCACGGTCAGCTCCAGTCGGCCGCCGCATCTGCCGGCCCGGACCTCGACCACCCGCGCGGCCGGAGCGTGGCGCCGGATGTTGGTCAGGGACTCGACCACGATCCGGTGGACGGTGCCCTCCACCTCGCGCGGCACCGGCCCCTCCGGCAGCTCCAGCCGGACCTCGGCACCGCCCGTCGCGGTGAACCGCTCCGCCACCTCGGCGAGTTCGGCGAGTCCGGGATGCGCGGCGCGCCCACCGCCTTCCTCGCCGCGCAGCAGCTGCACCGTCCGGTCCAGCGAGGCCAGCGCCCGCTGCCCGGCCTGCTCTATTCGCTGGAACATCTCGGCCGCCCGGGCCGGGTCGATCCCCGCCAAGTAGGCCCCCGCCTGGGCCTGGGCGACCATGCCGCTGACATCGTGCGCCACGAAGTCGTGCAGGTCGTGGGCGAGTTCGAGCCGCTGTGCCCGCCTGGCCTCGGCCACCGCCTTGTTCCGTGCCTCGTCCAGGCTCCGCAGGTAGCGCCCGATCAGGACGGCCGGCAGGGAGAGCATCGATCCGAACCCGAAGAGCGTGAGCGTGTCCGCGGGCCCGCCGATGACCTCGAACCGGGACGGCCAGAGGGCCACCGCTCCGGATGCCGTCCAGACGGCCGCCGCACACCACGGGCCGTCCTCGGCACGCAGGCCGAGGACCGTCGACAGCAGCAGCACGGCCAGTTCGGCGAAGCCCAGCAGCCCGGCCCAGCGCTCCCCCTCCGCCCAGCGGCCGAGGAGCCAGACGGTGATCGTGACCACGGCCGACGCCGCCCCGAGCGCCATCGTCACGGCCGCCGCCCCGTACCGCCCCCGCGCCGCCCAGGCCGGCAGCGCCAGGACCAGGACGACCCCCGACAGGATCTGAGTCATCGTCACCACCTCTCCTCGGCTCTCCGACTGCCGTCACATTACGACGCGGCCCAGGCGGCACACCTGTGCCGATCGGCACATTTCAAAGGCTGGTTGAGCAGGAGGAACAGCCCGATCGGCATCTGCCGCAACCCCGTGGCGGGCGCTCACTCTTGAGTCATCGCACCGGCCGCGGAGGCCGGAGCCGAAGGGAGTCCACCACCATGTCGGAGTTCGTGATCAACGCCCACGGCACCGCCCACCGGTCCGATGCGGCCGGGGGCCCCGTGCCGGACGTCCCGCCCGCCCCGCGCTGGGCCCGGCTCGCCGCCAAGGCCACACTCTGGACGACGCTTCCCTCCGGGTTGTGGCGGATCGCCTTCGGGTTCGGCGTCCCGGTCGGCTTCACCGGCTCGACGGCCGCGGCGTTCGGCGCTCACCAGCCGGGCTGGGGCACCGTCTACTGCGTGGTGCTGAGCGTCCTGACGGAGCTGCTGGCCTTTCTCACCCTGGGCCTGGTCCGGCCATGGGGGCTGGTGGCACCGCGGTGGATCCCGCTGATAGGCGGCCGTCGGGTCCGGCCACTGGCCGCGGTCGTCCCGGCCCTGCTGGGCTCGGTGATGCTCACGGTGCTGGGCATGGAGGGGCTGTTCGGTCGCTGGGCCCACAACCTGGCCCAGCCGGATTCTCCACGAGGCTTCGCCGCCGTGGTGATGACGCTCGCCTACCTCCCCCTGGTCGCCTGGGGTCCGCTGCTCGGCGCCGTCACCCTCGACTACGCCCGCCGCACCCTGCGATGGCGCCGGTGAGCAGGCCACAGGGTCACGCCCCGGTCGTGGCCGGCGAGCGGGTGGAGGGCGGTGGGGTCGGGGATGACGGTGGCGGTCACACGGACTCGGTCACACGGAGTCCCCTCATAATGCAACTAATGTCGCATTACGATGAGCGCGGCATGACCGCCATCCCGCAGCAAGCCTTCATGCGACCGGAGCCGACTTTGACCGGAGACCCCCGCCCCTCGCCGGAGCCTCACACCCCCGCCTCTCGCCCCGGAGGCCGCAGCGCCCGAGTCCGGGCGGAGGTGGTCGCCGCCACGCTCGCCGAGGTCACCGAGCGCGGATACGACGGCCTCACCGTCGAAGCGGTCGCCGCCCGCTCCGGCGTCCACAAGGCGACGCTCTACCGACGGTGGGGCGGGGTGGACGGCCTGGTCGCCGACGCCCTGACGGCCTCCGCCGACCGGCCCTGGCCGGTGCCCGACACCGGAGACCTCCAGCAGGACCTCCGCCGGATCACCCGGGAGGTGCTCACCGCCTTCACCGACCCGGCGCTCGGCCCGACGCCGACCGCGCTGATCTCCGCCGCCCAGCGCTCGGACACCGGAGCGGCCGCCCTACGCTCCTTCTTCGCGGCCCGCCACCACCAGGCCGCCCAGGTGGCCGAACGGGCCGTATCCCGGGGTGAGCTGCCCGCCGGGACGGACGGTGCCGAGGTGGTCCGGGCCGCCACCGCGCCCCTCTACTACCGACTGTTCGTCTCCGGCGAGCCGCTGGACGCCCACACCGCCGAACGGGCCGCCGACGCCGCCACCCTGGCCGCCCGAGCCGGACTCTTCACACCCACCTCGACCTCCCCGGAGCAGAACTGACAAATCATCACGACACCACCGCCCCAAGGAACCACGGCCGCCCCACCCCCTACCGCATCCCCAACCGGCCGTGGATGATTCCTCCATGACAACCCCGCCGTCCACCACCCCCCGGAAGGCCCGTCACGTGAAGCGCACGCACTGGGCGCTGGTCGCTGCCGCCACCGTCCTCCCGCTCGTGGCGAGCACCGGCACCGCCGTCGCGGACACCCCCGCGACCGCCGCTCCCGCCGCCGGCTGCACCTACACACCGGCCGTTCCGGCGGACAACTTCAAGGGCATCCCGGTCTTCAACGCCAAGAAGGCGGCGAAGCCCTACAGTGCGACCCTGCGGACCAGCCAGGGCCAGATCACCTTCGAGGCACTGACCGACAAGGCGCCGTGCACCACCTTCTCATTCCGCTTCCTCGCCGAGCACGACTACTTCGACCGCAGCCACTGCCACCGCCTCACCACCCAGCGGATCTACGTCCTCCAGTGCGGCGACCCGACCGGTACCGGCAGCGGCGGGCCCGGTTACTCGTTCCCGGACGAGAACCTGACCGGCGCCACCTATCCGGCCGGCACGGTGGCCATGGCCAACGCCGGCCCGAACACCAACGGCAGCCAGTTCTTCTTCGTCTGGAAGGACACCAAGCTCTCCCCCGCCTACACCCCGTTCGGCCGGATCACCGCCGGTCTGGACGTCCTCCAGAAGATCGCCGCCGGAGGCGAGGACGACCAGAACAACCCGGGTGACGGCTTCCCCACCCTCCCGGTGAACATCCGCAACGTGAAGATCAGCGCCCGCTGACCCGGCGGGCCGGACAGCCCCGGCCCGCCACCGCCCGCCGGCACCGACCGCCCGCCGACCACGCCGACCCCCGCCGACCACCCGCCGACCCCACCACCAGCGCTCCCGTACGGTGGCAACACCAACGACACCACACGGGAGCAGGAGCAGCACCGCATGGACAGCCGGATCTGGGAGAGCGTCGACCACCTGGTCGCATGGCTGGACGAGCAGGGCACCCAATCGCCCCAGGAGGAGCGTCTGCTGCGCATCCTCAAGCTCTCCGAGGAGATCGGCGAGGTCGGCGCGGCGGTGATCGGCGCCACCGGCCAGAACCCGCGCAAGGGCGTCACCCACACCTGGGAGGACGTCCAGCACGAACTCTGCGACGTCGTCTTCTCCGCCCTCGTCGCCTTGCGGACCCTCACCCCGGACGCGGCCCGGGTCTTCGCCGAGCGCCTCGCCTACGTCGAACAGCGCTCCGCCGCCTCCCGCCACGCCCCCGAGGGGCGGCAGCAGGAGACGGCGGGGCCGGAGAACGCGGGGCCGGAGAACGCAGGGGCGGGGCCAGCGGGGCCGGAGACAGCGGGGCCGAAGTCGGACTACTAGGCGTTCGGCGCGACCTTCGCGAGGCCGTTGATCACGCGGTCCATCGCGTCGCCGCCCTGCGGGTCGGTGAGGTTGGCGAGCAGCTTCAGGGTGAAGCGCATCAGCATCGGGTGGGTGAGGCCGCGCTGGGTGGCGAGCTGCATCACCTTGGGGTTGCCGATGAGCTTCACGAAGGCGCGGCCCAGGGTGTAGTAGCCGCCGTACACGTCCTTGAGGGTGCGCGGGTAGGCCTGGAGGGCGCGCTCACGGCCGGCGTCGGTGACCCGGGCGAGGGCCTGCACGATGACACCGGCCGCGATCTGGCCGGATTCCATCGCGTAGGCGATGCCCTCGCCGTTGAACGGGTTGACCATGCCACCCGCGTCGCCGACGAGCAGCAGGCCGCGGGTGTAGTGCGGCTGCCGGTTGAAGGCCATCGGCAGCGCGGCGCCCCGGATCGGCTCGGTCATGTTCTCGGGGGTGTAGCCCCACTCCTCCGGCATGCTGGCGCACCAGGCCTTGAGCACCTCGCGCCAGTCCAGCTCGCCGAACGCCGGCGAGGAGTTGAGGATGCCGAGGCCGACGTTGGAGGTGCCGTCGCCCATGCCGAAGACCCAGCCGTACCCGGGCAGCAGCTTGCGCTGGCCCTCGCGGGTGTCCCACAGCTCCAGCCAGGACTCCAGGTAGTCGTCGTCGTGGCGCGGCGAGGTGAAGTACGTGCGGTAGGCGACGCCCATCGGACGGTCCTCGCGCCGGTGCAGGCCCATGGCGAGCGAGAGCCGGGTGGAGTTGCCGTCGGCGGCGACCACCAGCGGGGCCCGGAAGGTGACCGGCCGCTTCTCCTCGCCGAGCTTCGCGGTGACGCCGACGATCCGGCCGGTGCGCTCGTCCAGGACCGGCCCGCTGACGTTGCAGCGCTCGTAGAGCCGGGCGCCCGCCTTCTCGGCCTGACGGGCCAGCAGCTCGTCGAAGTCGGCGCGCTTGCGCACCAGGCCGTAGTCGGGGAAGGAGGACAGCTCCGGCCAGTCCAGCTCCAGCCGGACGCCGCCGCCGATGATGCGCAGGCCCTTGTTGTGCAGCCAGCCGCTCTCGGTGGAGACGTCGATACCCATGTCCACCAGCTGCTTGGTGGCGCGCGGGGTCAGGCCGTCGCCGCACACCTTCTCGCGCGGGAAGGCGGTCTTCTCCAGCAGCAGCACGTCCAGCCCGGCCTGGGCCAGGTAGTACGCGGTGGTGGAGCCGGCCGGGCCCGCGCCGACCACGATGACGTCGGCCGTGCTCTCCACGGGGCTGTCCGGCTTCGTCAGATCGGCTGCGGTCTCGGACACCTGGACACACTCCTGGAACTGCGGCGGGGGGCGGATTCGTCTCCGGCAGTCTAGTTCCGCCCACTTCACCGGATGGGCACCCGCCCCCGACCACGCACCCCGCCATGCACCCCGGCCAGGACCCCCGACCTCGCACCCCCGGCACCGGCACCGGCGCCGGCCCCTCGGAGCCCGCGCCGGCGCAGAACGGCTACGCGACCTTGTACGCCCGGTGCAGCGAGACGATCCCGCCGGTCAGGTTCCGCCAGGCGACCTTCGACCAGCCGTTCTCCTGGAGCTTGGCGGCCAGCCCCGGCTGGTCCGGCCAGGCCCGGATGGACTCGGCGAGGTAGACGTACGCCTCCGGGTTGCTGCTGACGGCGGTGGCCACCGGCGGCAGCGCGCGCATCAGGTACTCGGTGTAGACCGTCCGGAACGGCGTCCAGGTCGGGGTGGAGAACTCGCAGATCACCAGCTTGCCGCCGGGCTTGGTGACCCGCAGCAGCTCGCTCAGCGCCGCGTCGGTGTCCTGGACGTTGCGCAGCGCGAAGGAGATCGTCACCGAGTCGAAGGAGTCGTCCGCGAACGGCAGCCTGGTGGCGTCGCCGGCGGTGAGCGCCAGCTCGGGGTGCCGGCGCTTGCCCTCGGTGAGCATGCCGACGGAGAAGTCGCACGGGACGACCGTCGCCCCGGCCTCGGCGAAGGGCAGCGAGGAGGTGCCGGTGCCGGCCCCGAGGTCGAGCACGAGGTCCCCCGGCCCGGCGGCCACCGCCTCGGCCACCGCCCGGCGCCAGGCGCGGGCCTGGCCGAGGGAGAGCACGTCGTTGGTGCGGTCGTACTTGGCCGCGACGTCGTCGAACATGGCGGCGACTTCGTGCGGCTGCTTGTCCAGAGAGGCTCGGGTCACGCCCCCATTGTTCACCCTCGCCCGGACGCCCCGGCCAACGGGGCACGCCGACCTGACCGCACCCGGGCCACGCCCACCAGCCGCACCCCCGTGGCGCGGCCCCGGTGGCACCCGTCGGCCGCCGTCGGGCGAGCCCGTCAGTGCTGCGCGCGCCGTCCGCCCGCCCGGCGCTTCCGGCGGGACCGCTTGCCGTGCGTTATCGCGGGCATCCCGTCCGCCAGTGCCCCCGTCGCCAGGGCGAGGTTCGCGGCCAGCTTCCCCTGCCCGCCGCGGACCGCGAGGGCCTTGTGGTGCCGCCGGATGCGCAGCACGCAGATCACGAAGAGCACGACGGCCACCGGCACGCTGAACCTGGCCAGGCCCACGCCGACCGGCTGCGGGTAGGTGTCGCCGCAGATCCGCACCGCGCTCGGGTCGTCGGCGGCGTGCTCCAGGCAGACCGTGTCGCCGACCTTGACGCGGTCCGAGAGCGGCAGCGCGGCCGCGGTGCGCGGCTGGCCCCCGGCCCGGTAGCTGACGGCACTGTAGGTGCCGCCGCCGGTCGGGAGCTGGGTGACGACGCCCTCGGTTCTCACCGGGTGCGCCGCGATCCGGTCGGCCTGGTCGGCCTGGCGCCAACCCAGCAGGCACATGCCGACGGCCAGCACGGCGCTGAGCACGGCGGCGAGGTACCAACCACGGCCCATCCGCGGGGTGCGCGGCGGGGGAACGGTCGCGGTTCGCATGGTTCCTGTCCTGGCTTGCCGTCGGGGCCGGGGACGCGGCCCCGCCGCCCGCGGGGCACGGGCGGTGGTGTGGTGAGGGTACGGAGTGAGCTGTCCGGGATCGTATCCGCTGGCGGGCCCTCAGGTCACGACGAAGGCGCAATCACCCTCCGGAACCGGCCCAGGAGTTCGACCGCACACGAAGGAAGTCCCGTACGCCACACGGGAGTCCGGCTACTGGCGAGTACGCCGCACGCGCCGTGACAGCGGTCTCAACGCCGCCGGTACACCAACCGCCCACCCAGCACAGTGGCCAGGCACCCGCCCGGCGCCGGTACCGCGCCCCCTCCCCCGACGCTCCCGTCGCCCACGCCCTCGGTCGCGAGAACCGCGAACACCGCGAACACCGCGAAGTCCGCCCGACCACCGGCCGCCACCCGCCCGTACACGGCCTCCCTGAACGGCAGGACGGCCAACGGGTCCAGCGGCCCCACGGGCCCCGCAGGGCCCGCGCAGCCGAGCTCGCCGGAAGCCCCCGACACACCCGCGGCACCTGCGGCACCCACGACCCCCGGCAGCCCCACGACCCCCGAGCGCGCCACCGCCGTCCGCACCGAGGCCCGCTCGAAGGGCCCGGCCACCGCCGTCACCCCGTACCCGAGCATCCGTTGCAGCCCCCGCCGCGCACTGGCCCCGCACCGCGTCTCGTCCGTGGACCCGGCCAGCCCGTCCGCCACCGGCTCGACACCGACCTCCTCCCGGGGGTCCGGGTGGTACGCCCGTTCCAGCAGCCAGTGCCCGTACGGATTGCGCAGTCCCGGGGCGAGCACGGCCGCGCCCCAGTCCCGCACCCGCGCACCCGGGTGCGCGGCCGCCAGCTCCCCGTACGGCCCGACGGCCTCGACCGACTCGCCGCGCACCAGCACCGCCCCGTCCGCGATGGACGGGGCGGTGGGACCGGCCGGGTCGGGCAGCACGAACGCCGCCCGGTGCAGTGTCAGCACAGGACTCAGTTGTCCAGGATCTTCAGCTCCGGGTGCGCGGTGCCGCCCTCGATCGCCGTGGAGGAGATGTGCGAGGCCACCCGCGCGTCGACCGGGTCGTTGGCCGGGTCGTCCAGCACCCGCAGGTGCTCGTACGTGGTCGAGCGCTGTGCCGGGACGCGGTCGGCGGCCCGGATCAGGTGGATCAGCTCGGTGAGGTTGGAGCGGTGCTTGGCGCCCGCCGCCGAGACGACGTTCTCCTCCAGCATCACGGAGCCGAGGTCGTCCGCGCCGTAGTGCAGCGACAGCTGGCCCGCCTCCTTGCCGGTGGTGAGCCAGGAGCCCTGGATGTGGGCGACGTTGTCGAGGAACAGGCGGGCGATCGCGATCATCCGCAGGTACTCGAAGACGGTGGCCTGGGTCGAGCCCTTCAGGTGGTTGTTCTGCGGCTGGTAGGTGTACGGGATGAAGGCCCGGAAGCCGCCGGTGCGGTCCTGGACGTCACGGATCATCCGCAGGTGCTCGATCCGCTCGGCGTTGGTCTCGCCGGTGCCCATCAGCATGGTGGAGGTGGACTCGACGCCGAGGCCGTGGGCGATCTCCATGATCTCCAGCCAGCGCTCGCCCGATTCCTTCAGCGGGGCGATCGCCTTGCGCGGCCGCTCCGGCAGCAGCTCGGCGCCGGCGCCCGCGAAGGAGTCCAGGCCCGCCTTGTGGATCCGGGTGATGGCCTCCTCGACGGAGACGCCCGAGATCCGGGACATGTGCTCGACCTCGGAGGCGCCCAGCGAGTGGATCACCAGCTGCGGGAAGTCGGCCTTGATCGCCGAGAACGCGCGCTCGTAGTACTCCACGCCGTAGTCCGGGTGGTGGCCGCCCTGGAACATGATCTGGGTGCCGCCCAGCTCGACCGTCTCCGCGCAGCGGCGCAGGATCTCGTCGAGCTCGCGGGACCAGCCCTTGTCGCTCTTCGGCGGCACGTAGAAGGCGCAGAACTTGCACGCCGTCACGCAGACGTTGGTGTAGTTGATGTTGCGCTCGATGATGTACGTCGCGATGTGCTCGGTACCCGCGTAGCGGCGGCGGCGCACCGCGTCGGCGGCGGAGCCGAGCGCGTGCAGCGGCGCCGAGCGGTAGAGCTCCAGCGCCTCCTCCGGGGTGATCCGGCCACCGGCGGCGGCCCGGTCGAGCACGGCCTTCAGGTCGGTGCTGGACGCATCGAGGGTGGTCGCTGCGAGCTCGGTCACCTGGCGGCCTTCTCTCTCTCAAGTGCTACTGGGGTACGGCCGAACCAGCCTACGCCAGCACATTCCGGCGCCCGCTCCAGCCCGCTGAACTGCGGCCGGACCGCGCTGGACCCCACCGCGCCGGACCCGCCTCGCCGGCCCCCACCGCGCCGGACCCGCCTCGCCGGCCCTGCCGCGCCGAGCCCGGCCGGCCCACCCCGTCGAGCGGTGGATCCGGCCGGGCCAGGGCCCCGGGTCCTACTGCCCCACCGGCAGCGCCACCGGCTCCAGCAGCCGCACCGCCACGTCCGGAGCGAACCCGCTGTCGTGCGCGACCCGCCGGGCGAACTCCGCGACGCCGTCCAGCTGCCGCTCGCCGAGCGAGAAGTCGAGTGCCTCGCTGAAGTACCGCTCCAGCACGTCCGCCCCGAAGGCCTCCCAGCGGGCGGCCTGCTCGGCGACCTTGGCGGCCTCCACCAGCGACAGGTCACGGGACTCCAGGAAGGCCCGGTGCACCGCGGCGGTCAGCTCCGGGGCGCGCTCGGCGAACTCGCGGCGCACCGCCCAGACCGCGAAGACGAACGGCAGGCCGGTCCACTCCTTCCACATCTCGCCGAGGTCGTGGACGGTCAGCCCGAGGTCGGCGGCCTGACCGAGGTAGGCGCGCAGCGCCGGGTCGCCGATCAGGACGGCGGCGTCCGCCTCGGCGAGCATCGCGCTGAGGTCCGGCGGGCAGCTGAAGTAGTCCGGGCGCACGCCCTCGCGCTCCTCCAGGAGCAGCCGGGCGAGCCGGACGGAGGTGCGGCTGGTGGAGCCGAGGGCGACCCGGCGGCCGTCGAGGTCGGCGAGCGGCACCTTGCTCACGATCAGGCAGGACATCACCGGGCCGTCGCTGCCGACCGCGATGTCCGGCAGGACCAGCAGGTCGTCCGCGTTGCGCAGGTACTCCACGCAGGTGATCGGACCGATGTCCAGCGCCCCGTCGACGAGCTGGTCGCTCAGCTTCTCCGGGGTGTCCTTGGTGAGGTCCAGGTCGAGCAGGTTGCCGGTCCTGGCGAGCCCCCAGTAGAGGGGAACGCAGTTCAGGAACTGGATGTGGCCGACCCGCGGCCTGACCGGGGTGTCCGTCGGCCTGTCCGGACCGTGGTCCTGGGGCTCCCGCGTCCGCGCGTCCGGTGTTGGTGCTTCCGGTGCTGCCACTGCGCCGCTCCCTTGCTGTTCGTGCTTCCCCCGCAGCGTATGCCTGCTGTTCACGGCGGCTCGCACCGGCCGTCCGGACACGCTCGTTCACGCGCCCCGGACGGGTCTTTCCACGCCCGCTCCCGCCCTTACGACACGCGCCTTCCACACCGCAAATGACCTCTGGTCGTCACAGCGGCCGCATGCTAGCGTTGCCCTCAGTTGCAGTTTGATTCCCCTTGCAGTACTTGAAGCCTGCGGAGCATGTAACCGCAGGCTTTTTGTAGTTTTTCAGCAATATCGAAAAATTTCGGACTCGTCCGGAGGCAGGGCGATCAGCGCAGCGGACCGGGTGTCACACGGTGTGGCCCCCGACACGCATCGCAAGGAGAACGGCATGGCTCAGGGAACCGTCAAGTGGTTCAACGCTGAGAAGGGCTTCGGCTTCATCGCCCAGGAGGGCGGCGGCCCCGACGTCTTCGTTCACTACTCCGCCATCAACGCGAACGGCTTCCGCTCGCTGGAGGAGAACCAGCAGGTCACCTTCGACGTCACCCAGGGCCCCAAGGGCCCGCAGGCGGAGAACGTCAGCGCTGTCTGACCATCCTCTGATGATCTGATCGCTCGGGACCCGCACGGGTCCGTCGGCGGCTCCCGACAGCCGTCACCGTGAGCACAAGAGCAGTACCCAAGGGGGCCCGCCCGTCCGGCGGGCCCCCTGCCTTTTCGAGTCGCGGTTCGAACGCGAAGTTCGGACACGGATCGAAGGAATGCGGAAAGGGCCCTCTCCCGTCACCGGGAGAGGGCCCTTTCCCTCTTGTCGGTCGAACGTCCCCTCAAACGTCCGACCGGACATCCGAACGGCCTCAGGCCCCGGAGGGCCTCAGGCCTCGGACGGCGCTCAGACCGTGGCCGGAGTCGCCCCGCCCTGCGCCGCGACGGCGGCGGCCGGCTTGGCGTCCTCCTCGTACAGGTCCCCGGACGGGTTGTTGTACGCGGCGACGTCCAGGATCCGCTCCCGGGCCGCGACCACGATCGGCACGACGACCTGGCCGGCGACGTTGGTCGCGGTGCGCATCATGTCCAGGATCGGGTCGATGGCGAGCAGCAGGCCGACGCCCTCCAGCGGCAGGCCCAGGGTGGACAGGGTCAGCGTCAGCATGATGATCGCGCCGGTGAGGCCCGCGGTGGCGGCCGAGCCGACCACCGAGACGAAGGCGATCAGGATGTAGTCCTTGATGCCCAGCTCGATGTTGAAGACCTGGGCGACGAAGATCGCGGCGACGGCCGGGTAGATCGAGGCGCAGCCGTCCATCTTGGTGGTGGCGCCGAACGGCACGGAGAAGGACGCGTACTCGCTCGGGACGCCGAGGCGCTCGGTGACGCGGCGGGTCACCGGCAGGGTGCCGACCGAGGAGCGGGAGACGAAGGCCAGCTGGATCGCGGGCCAGGCGCCCTTGAAGAAGTGCACCGGGTTGAGCCCGGCGGCGAAGCGCAGCACCAGCGAGTAGACGACGAACAGCACCAGCGCGCAGCCGAGGTAGATGTCCAGGGCCAGCGTGGCGAAGGGCTTGAGCAGGTCCCAGCCGTACTTGGCGACGGACTTGCCGATCAGGCCGAGGGTGCCGAGCGGGGAGAGCCGGATGACCCACCACAGGGCGGTCTGGGTCAGCTCCAGCACGGACTCGCTGAGCTTGAGGACCGGCTCGGCCTTGGCGCCGAGCTTGATGACCGCCGCGCCGACCACGACCGCCAGGAAGACGATCTGGAGCACGTTCACCTTGGCGAACGAGTCGACGATGTTGGTCGGGAAGATCCCGGTCAGGAAGTCGATCCAGGTGCCCTTGGAGTCGAGCGCCTTGAGGCCCTCGGTCTTCAGGTTGGTGCCCTCGCCCGGGTTGGTCAGCAGGCCCAGGCCGATGCCGATGCCGACCGAGATCAGCGAGGTGATCATGAACCAGAGCAGCGTGCGGGTGGCCAGGCGGGCCGCGTTGGTCACGTTCCGCAGGTTGGCGACGCTCACCACGATCGCGGTGAACACCAGCGGCGGCACGGCGACCTTGAGCAGCTGGACGAAGATCTTGCCGATCGTCTCCAGGGTGGTGGCCAGCCAGGAGATGTCGGCGGCACGGGCCAGGTAGCCGAGGCCGACGCCGAGCACGAGGCCGGCGACGATCTGCACCCAGAAGGGCGTCTTGCGGATGCGGGTGAGCACGGACGGCGACGAGGTCGCCTCGGGCGCTGTGGACATGGGGGAGCTTCTCCGGGGGAGGGCGTTGCTGACGGTGAGGTGTGGAGCGGAGGAGGCGGCACGGCGCGGGGCCGGACGGGAGAGGTCGGGCCCCCGGCTAGGGGCGTGCCGCCGCGATACAGCTCATGGCGCGACAACGGCGCGGGCTGTCCACAGCACCGGCCAGAGCACACGGGCGAGCGGCGCCGGGCAGCGGGCCCGGGCCGTGCATCCGCAGTGCGTCTGAGGCTGTCATGGCCGATACGTTAGCAGTAAAGGTTTGAGATGTTCAAAGGACTTGTTTGAGGTTACGCAGAGTTTCCATCCTCCCCGGACTCATCACGGGGCATGACTCCGGACACGAACGAAGCTGACGCACCATCAGATCACCATATGGGTCCGATTGACCGCTCGACGGTTATACGTATAACCTCGGCGGCGTCCTCGCCCACGCCTGCCCACCCCGGAGAAGACGCCGATGGGCTACCTCGCCCTGCTCCGAGCCCCGCACGTCACCCGCCTCCTGCTCGGCACCCTGCTCGGCCGCCTGCCCGCCGGCATGACCGCCCTGGTGATCGCCCTCGCCCTGCGCGACGCCGGAGTGCCGTACGGCCGGGTCGGACTGGCCACCTCCGCCTACGCGATCGCCGCCGCCATCGGCGGGCCGGTGCTCGGACGGATCGTGGACCGCACCGGACAGCCACGCGTCCTGCTCGCCTCCGCCGTGGTCGCCGGCGGCGGGTACGCACTGCTCGCCCTCGACCCCGGCTCGGCGATCGGCGCGCCCGTCGGCGCCGCGATCGCCGGGCTCGCCATGCCCCCGCTGGAACCCTGCCTGCGCTCGCTCTGGCCGGACGTGGTCGAGGAGGAGCAGCTGGACACCGCGTACGCCTTCGACTCCGCCTCCCAGCAGACCCTCTACGTCGCCGGACCGCTGGCCGTCGCCGCCATCTCCGGACTGTTCAGCCCGGTCGCCGCGCTCTGGGTGGCCGCCGGACTCGGCCTGGCCGGCGCACTGATCGTGGCCACCACCGGCCCGGCCCGGACCTGGCGCGCCCCGGTCCGGGAGAAGTCCGCCGGACTGCTCGGACCGCTGCGCTCCCCCGGCCTGGTGCTGCTGCTCGTCGGACTGGGCGGCGCCGGCTGGGCGGTCGGCGCCCAGAACGTGCTGTTCATCGCCTACGCCGAGCAGCACCCCGGCGCGCTGCCTGGCGGCGGCGGCGCCCTGCTGGCACTCGCGGCGCTCAGCGGCCTGATCGGCGCGCTCGCCTACGGCGCGGTCAGATGGCGACAGAGCACCGCCACCCGCACCTGGGTGATGGCCCTCGTGATGGCCGCCACCTACCTGCCGCTGGTCACCCTGCCCGGGCCGTACCCGATGGCCGCGCTGGCCTTCCTCTCCGGGATCATGCTCGCCCCGCTGCTGGCGGCGGCGTTCGTCCTGGTCGCCGAACTGGCGCCGACCGGCACCGTCACCGAGGCCTTCGCCTGGCTGGTGACCCTGTTCGCCACCGGCAACTCGCTCGGCTACGCCGTCTCCGGCAAGCTCGCCGAGGGCTCGCTGCGCTCGGTGGCGCTCTGCGCGGTGGGCGGGATCGCGCTCGGCGGACTGCTGCTGTTCGGCGCCCGGCGCTGGTTCCACCCGGCCCCGGCCGCCCCGGCCGCACGGCCCGTCCCGGTGGGCTGACCCACCCCCACGAACGACCGCGCCCACCGGTGGTCTGGCCGGTGGGCGCGGTCTTTTTTTCCTCCCTACGGGTGATCAGCTGTGCCGGCCCCGACGGCGCCGAGCGATCACGGTGAACAGCGCGCCGACGCCCAGGGCGACGGCGGCGAGTACGGCCGGCAGCAGGCCGGGCCCACCGGTGTGGGGCAGCTCGCTGCCGCCCTGGCCCGGGCCGGGCCGGGCCGCTGCGGGTCCTGCGAGGGTGCGCCGGGTTCACCCAGGCTCGGGGGCTCGACCGAAGACGGGCCGTTCGACGGACCGTTCGACGGAGCGTCGCTCGGGGTGCCCGTCGGGGTGTTCGACGGCGTACCCGTCGGAGTACCGCTCGGGGTACCCGTCGGCGAAGCCGAGTTCGCCGGCGAGGCCGTAGCCGTCGGAGAACCCGTCGGAGTCGGAGTCGGCACCACCCTGCGTGACGAAGGGCGATCAGCTCACCGGGGCCGTGGAGGAGCGCAGCACCAGTGAGGTCGCCAGCGGCGCGACCGGCGCCACCCGCTCCCCGCGCAGCAGCGCCGCCAGCGCCGCCGCACCCGCCCGGCCCAGCTCCTCGCCCGGCAGGTCGACGGTGGTCAGCGGCGGGGCGAGCAGCGCGGCCACCGCGACGTTGTCCATGCCGACCACGGACAGGTCCTCCGGCACCCGCAACCCCCGCTCGGCGGCGGCCTGGTAGACCCCGGAGGCGACCACGTCGTCGTCGCAGATCACCGCGCGCGGCCGGTCCGGCCGCTCCAGCAGCCGGCCCGCCACAGCCCGCGCGGCCCGGTGGCCGTCGTTCAGACTCACGCCCAACTCCACGACGTCCAGGTCGAGTTCGCGGACGGCACGCTCGAAGGCGGCCTGCCGGACCCGGAAGGTGTACGCGGCGTGGCTGGAGCGCAGCCGGCCGATCCGGCGGTGGCCGAGCGCCGCCAGGTGCTCGACCGCGGCACGCATCCCGCCGGCCACGTCGAGCTCGACGGTCGGCCGCGCCCGGTCGGTGCCGGGGTCGGCGTCCAGGAAGACGGCGGGGGTGTCGGCGGGCAGCTCGCCGAGCTGACTGTCGTCCGGGGAGCAGATCAGCAGGCCGTCGAAGCGGCCGGCGATGGCGGCCCCGGCGAGGGTGTCGCGGCCCCAGCCTGAACTGACCACGACGGAAAGGCCGTTGCGGCCGGCCTCTTCGTGGACGCCCTCCAGCACCCGGCCGAAGAACGGGCCCTGGAGGTTCGGCACGGCCAGCAGGATCATCCCGCTGCGGCCCAGCCGCAGCTGCCGACCGGCCGCCTGCGGGCGGTAGCCGAGGCTGTCGGCGGCCTCCCGGACCCGCTGCCGGGTGGCCTCGGAGACCCGTCGGCCCGCCTCGCCGCCGGAGAAGACCAGGGAGACGGTGGCCTGGGAGACCCCGGCGAGCCGGGCCACGTCCCGCCCGGTGGGCCGGCGGACGGGGGCCGGCCAGGTGCCGCGCGCCTCCTCGGCGGGCGGCGGCCCGGACGACGATCCCGAAGCCGACCCGGACGGCGGTTCGGACGTCGGCTCACGCGACGGCTCGGACGTCGGCTCAAGCGACAGCTCCAGCGACGGCTCGGCAGGCGGCTCGGACGGCGCGGAGTCTCGGATGGCGGGCACGGCGGCTGTGCTCGGGGCGGGGCCGGGGGTCAGCTCTGGCGGGCGGTGGCCGCGCGGGCGGCGTCGTCGGCGGCGTCCTCCTCCGCGTTCTGCGCGGCGATCCGCTCGGCGGTGCGGCTGCGCAGCCCGGCGACCTTGCCGCCGACCTGGGCGGACATCGCGTCGCGCTGCTTGCTCAGCAGCGCGTAGCTGAGCGGCGCGGAGGCGATCGCGGCCAGCAGGAACAGGAAGATCATGCCGGCTTCGCCGCTCACCGGGATGACCTGGAAGTGTCCGAGCAGCAGGGCCACCAGCAGGCAGCCGAGGAAGATGCTGACCCGCATGGAGGTGTAGCGGAGCGTGGCGTGCGACTTCTCCGGGCCGTTGCTGGTCACTGGACACTTCCTTCTTCGGGGCGCGGGCGAGGGCGGGTCCTCCAGTCAAGCATGCCTGACGGGCGGCGCGGGGCACGGGGCACCCGTCCGGTCGGCGCCGCCCCGTCCGGCCTCGCGCCTCGCCTTGCCTCGCCTTGCCTCACCTCGCGCCCGGAGGCGGAACGCGCGGGGCCGGAGCCGGAAGGCGCGGGGTGGGGGCGGAAGTCAGCGAAGGTCGAGCCACATGGTGATGTCGTCGCGGTCGTCCCCGGGGGCGACCCTGATCGCCGCCGGCACCCGGCCGACCTCGCGGTAGCCGCTGCGGGCGTAGAACCGCTCCAGCCCCAGCCCGCCGCGCGCGGTGAGCCGCAGCGACTCCAGGCCCCACTCCCGGGCCACCCGCTCGGCCTCGGCGAGGAGCTGCGCGCCGTAGCCGTGGCCCTGGAAGTCCGGGTGCACCATGACCCGCTTGAGCATCCGCCAGTGTTCCATGAGGTCGAACCGCATCGACTCGAAGAACAGCACGCCGACCAGTCGGCCGGTCCCGCTCTCGTGTGCGGCCAGCAGTCGGTCCGGGCCGTCCGGCTCGACCCCGGCGAACTGGTGGTCGGCGGTGTTCCAGACCTCCTCCTCGCTGACCGGAGCCACGAAGCCGACTGCCCCGCCGGCGTTGGTGACATCGGTCCAGAGCCGGACGATGTCCGCCCGCAGGTCCGGGTCGAGCTTCGGGTCCAGGGTGAAGGTGAGGGCCATGGGCCGGAGCCTAGACCTCCGGTATGACAGTCCTCCCGGGCGGGCCCGCACGACCCGTCCCACCACCCGCCCGTTCGCACCACCCGCCCGACCGCCCGCCCTGACCGCACCACCCGCCTGACCGGCCGCCCGGACCGTCACGGAAGCGCCGGCACCGCCTCGCCGTCGCGGTCGTCGCGGCCGGTGCGCAGCGCCAGGCAGAGCCCGACCGCGACCACGCACAGCGCCCCGGCGCCGTACCAGGTGAGGTCGTAGTTGCCGAGCGCGTCACGGGCCAGTCCGGCCAGCCCGGCGACGACGGCCGCGCCGATCTGGTGGGCGGCGAGCACCCAGCCGAAGACGATCGGGGCGTCCTCGCCGAAGTTCCGGCGGCACAGTGCGACGGTCGGCGGCACGGTGGCCACCCAGTCCAGGCCGTAGAAGATCACGAAGGCCAGGATCGGCGGCTGGAGCGAGCCGGCCAGCAGCTGCGGCAGCAGGAGCAGGGACAGTCCGCGCAGCCCGTAGTAGACGGTCAGCAGCAGCCGGGAGTCGACCCGGTCGGTGAGCCAGCCGCTGAAGACCGTGCCGAGCACGTCGAACACGCCGATCAGGGCGAGCAGGCTCGCGGCGGTGGTGACCGGCATGCCGTGGTCGTGCGCGGCCGGGATGAAGTGGGTGCCGACCAGTCCGGCCGTGGTGGCGCCGCAGATCGCGAAGGAGCCGGCCAGCAGCCAGAACGCCCGGCTGCGGGCGGCGTCCCGCAGCACCCGCAGCGAGCGGGTCAGGGCGCGGCCGTCGGCGACCGGCGCGGGAGGGGCCTCGGTCGCGCCGTACGGGAGCAGGCCGAGGTCGGCGGGCCGCTCGCGCATCAGCAGCAGGACCGGGACGGCGACGGCGCTGGCGGCGAGCGAGACCACGACCACGGCCGAGCGCCAGCCGTGTTGCTCGACCAGCCAGGCGCCGACCGGCAGGAAGACCAGGTTGCCTGCCGCGCCGGCGGCGGTCAGCACCCCGGTGACCAGGCCCTGGCGGGCCTGGAACCAGCGGCCGGTGATGGTGGTGGCGAAGGCGCCGGCCATCGATCCGCTGCCGAGGCCGACCAGCACGCCCCAGCAGAGCACCAGTTGCCAGGGTTCGCGCATCAGCATGGTCAGCCCGGCGCCGACCGAGATGGTCAGCAGTGCGCAGACCACCACCAGCCGGACCCCGAAACGGTCCATCAGGGCGGCGGCGAAAGGCGCGGTGAGGCCGTAGAGGGTCAGGTTGACGGAGGTGGCACCGGAGATCGTCCCGAGCGACCAGCCGAACTCGTTGTGGAGGGCGTCCATCATCAGGCTCGGCGTGGAGCGGAAGCCGGCCGAGCCGAGCAGGACGAGCAGGGAGACGGCGGCCACCACCCAGGCGTAGTGCACCCGGGGGCGCCGGGCCGGGGCGGGTGGTTCGGAGCGGGAGACGGGGACGAGGGCGCTGCGTTCGGTCACCCTGACGAGTGTTCCGGGGTGCCCGGAAGCTGACGAGTGGCCCGAATGACAGCTTTCGCAAGAATCGGGCCACCGTCGGCGATACCCTGGCCCGGGCAGCGCGGCCGCCACGAGGGCGGCCTCTCGAACACCGGCGCCCGAGGGGGACGGCATGGCACACCTGGTCGCGGTACTCGCCCTGGAGGGCGTGATCGCCTTCGAACTCGGCATCCCCGCCCGCATCTTCGGCGGCGCCAGGGACCCGGCCGGGCAGCCGCTGTACGAGGTGGCCACCTGCACCCTGGACGGCGGTCCGGTCACCACCAGCGCGGACTTCCGGGTGCTGGTCGACCACGGGCCCGAACTGCTGGAGCGGGCCGACACGGTGCTGATCCCGGCCTCCGCCGACTCCAGCCCGGCCGTCGCCGACGCCTGCTTCACCCCGGCACTGGCCGCCGCGCTGGCCCGGATCCGGCCCGGCACCCGGCTGATGTCGATCTGCACCGGCTCCTTCATCCTGGCCGCCGCCGGCCTGCTGGACGGCCGCCCGGCCACCACCCACTGGCGCTACACCGAGCGCTTCGCCCGGCTGTTCCCCCGGGTGCGGCTGGACCCGGACGTGCTCTACACCGACGACGGCGACATCCTCACCTCCGGCGGGGTCGCCGCCGGGGTGGACCTGTGCCTGCACGTGGTGCGCCGCGACCACGGCAGCGCGGTGGCCAACGCGGTGGCCCGCAACTGCCTGGTGCCGCCGTGGCGCGAGGGCGGCCAGAAGCAGTACGTGGAGGCCCCGAGCCCGGCGGACTCCGGCGCCGGCGGCACCGCGGCGGTGCGCGCCTGGGCACTGGAACACCTGGACGGGCCGCTGGCGTTGCGGCAGCTCGCCGACCGGGCGGGGATGAGCGTGCGGACCTTCACCCGGCGCTTCCGCGAGGAGACCGGCGCCAGCCCCGGGCAGTGGATCACCACCCAGCGCACCGAGCGGGCCCGGCAGTTGCTGGAGCGGACCGATCTGACCATCGACCAGGTCGCCCGGGAGTCCGGTTTCGGCACCGCGGCCTCACTGCGACTGCAGCTGCGCGGCCGGCTGGACGTCGCGCCGAGCGCCTACCGGCGAACCTTCCGCACCGTCACCGAGAGCCGGTGAACCCACGAACCCTACAGAACCCGGAACCCCGGAACCCCGGAACCCACGAAGCTCCCGGAACCCGCGAAACCCTGACCCGCCGGTGGCCGAAACCCGTCGCCCCCCGGCGTCGCATTGGATGGCGGCAGGCCGTGCGCACCCCGAGCGCACCACGGCAAGCCGCCATCCAACCGCGGCGCGCGAGCCCTGAACCCGCGCCGCACACTCCGCACTCGCCAAGGAGCGGGCCTCGACCGGCCGCCGACGGTCCCCCTCGCTGGCACGAATTCCCTGGACAGCAACACCGCGGCGGTGGACGGACGTCCCCTCGGCGTCCCCTCGCGACGGAGCGCCGCACCCAAGCGTGATCAGTCGGATACGTCACGTCAATGGGTAGTCCGAAATTCGGAATGGTTGCGTCACCTTTCGGCCGGTGATCAGAGCCGTGATCGGCACCGCCCGACAGCCGCCGCGAAAGCCGCTATTGCGCCAAAGCCACCCAGTCCACGTCGGCCAGCGGATCGGCCGGGTGGGCATCGCCGCCGATCTCGCACCAGACCCGCTTGCCCTCGCCTTCCGGGTACCAGCCCCAGCGTTCGCAGAGCAGCTCGACCAGTTCCAGGCCCCGCCCGTTGGTCGCGTCCTCGTCCGCTCCCGCGCGCCGCGGGGCCGGGGCGGCCCGGCTCGCGTCGGCGACCTCGACCCTCAGCAGCGGGGCGGGCGGGCCGCCGGCCCCCGGACCGCCGGCCCCTGCCGGTCCGTCGCCTCCTCCCGGCCCGTCGACCACCGGCAGGCAGAGCCGCAGCACGGCCGGACAGCCGGTGTGCACCACGGCGTTGGTCACCAGCTCCGAGACCACCAGCACCACCGTCTCGGCCATCGGCGCATCCGGGTCCACCCCGTGGTTCAGCAGCCGCGAGCGCACCCACCGGCGGGCCCGGCCGACCTCGGCGGGGTCAGCCTGGACCGCCAGCTGTACCTGAAGAACCTGCACCGCTCCACCACCCGCACTCGCAGTTCGGCCTGAGTCCCGATCGGGCCGGCTCGGCCGGCCGGCGGACCCCCGCGCGTCGCCCGGCGCCACCCGGGCCGTACTGCCCGGGCGTCCGCCCGGTCCGTCCGCCGGTGCCCGACTCGTCCGCGTCGTCCCGTCGGCCGGGCACCGGCCGCGACACGAATACGCCTCAGGATGGGCGGGGCGGCGGACCTCAGCAAGCGCTTCGGGCATATTCCGGCGATCGGGGGACAGCGCAGTGCATACTGTCCCGCTCACTCTGGCGAGCCTCGTACCGGCGCTCGGCCGACCCGGGCCGACCTGCCGGTCCCGCGGTCGGGAACCTACCGCCCGGCGCCCCCGGCGCCCCGTCCGCCACTCGCGAACCACCCGTGCGACATGTGTCCGCCGGCTCTCCGGCAGCGGCACCGGCGGACCGCCCCACCGACCGGCCGTCACACCATCCGCCGATCCGGCCCCGGGCGCCCGCGCGGACGGTCCCGTACCGGTGAGGACGACGGTCCGCACCGGACGGTTCCGCTCTTGCCCGAATCGCCCCCGGCGCCGCCCGGCCGCAAGATACCGTTGGGTACGCCAGCGAACCCGGGCAGGAGGGTGGTTCCCGATGGCCACCCCGGAGCGGAACCCGCGCTGGGACGAGCAGTTGCAGCGCCGCCTCGCCCGCGGCGAGGAGACGGCGCTCGGCGAGCTCTACGACCGGCTCGCGCCGATGGTGCACGGCCTGGCCGGACGGATACTGGCCGACCAGGCGGCCGCCGGCCAGCTCACCCGGGAGGTCTTCGCCCATGTCTGGGAGCACCCCGAGGAGTTCGACCCCTCCCGGGGCACGCTGCGCTCCTGGCTGGGCGCGCTGACCCACCACCGCGCGGTCGCACGGCTGCGGGCGCGGCGCGCCGCCGAACGCGGTCCGGACGGCGACGGCGGGCCCGCCGAGGCGGAGATCCGCGCCGTGGCCACCGCCGCGCGGATGCGGTTCGTGGCCGACTCCCTGCCCGGACCCCTGCGTGAGACCATCGCGGTGACCTACTACGACGGCCGCACCTACCCGGAGACGGCCCGGCTGCTCGGCATCAGCGAGCAGGCCGCCAAACAGCGGATGCGGCTGGGTCTGGAGCTGCTGGCCACCGAACTGGCCGACGAACGCGCCCGCCAGGACGACGGAACCGGGAACGATCCCGGGGACGGAGACCGGGACGGCGCCGGGTACGGGAGGAGCGGGGAGACGTGAGCAGCACCGAGGAGCAGCACGACGCCCTGCGCTCACTGCTCGGCGCCTGGGCCCTCGGCGCCTGCCCGCCCCGCGAGGCCGCCGAGTTGGAACAGCACCTGCGCGAGTGCCGGGAGTGCGCCGAGGAGGCGGCCCGGCTGCGCGAGGCGGCCGGCTGGCTCTCCCACGACGAGCCGCTGGACCAGCCCCGCTCGTTGCGCCGGCAGGTGCTCGACTGGTGCCTGACCCGACGGCCGGCCGACCTGCCCGTCCCCGCCTGGGGCATGCCGTACACGGCGGAGACCGCCAAGCTCGACGCGCTGCTGTGCGACCTCGGGCCGGAGGAGTGGCAGGAGGTGGTCGAACTGCCGTGGCACGGCGGCACCGTGTGGCTGCGCCCGGCCGAGGTGCTCGGCCACCTGACCGCCGTGGACGGTTTCCTGGCGCTCGCCCTCGGTCTGCCCGACCCGGTGCCGGCCGCTCCGGGCCTGCCCGCCGCGCCGGCCGGGCGGCGGGTGCCGCCGCAGGTGCCGGCCGCCGGGCCGCCCGTGCCGCGCGTCCCGCCGCAGGGCGGTCCGTACAGCGCGATCACCTCGCGCACCGCGCGGCTGATCGCCGACCAGAGAGAACTGTCGCCGCGGTCGGTGCGCTCCCGCTGGCGGCGGCAGACCCACGACCTGGTGCGCAGCGCCGCGCTGGTCCCGCAGGGCAACACCCCGGTGGACTACGGCTTCGCGGTGCTGCCGCTGCGCGACGCCTTCGTGGACCGCGCCTTCGAGTGCTTCGTGCACGGCGAGGACGTGGCCCGGGCGGTCGCCTACCCGTACGATCCGCCGTCGACCCAGCACCTGCGGCAGATGGTGGAGTTGGTGGTCCGGCTGCTCCCCCGCGCGCTGGCCGGGCAGCGCGCGGCCCGCCCCGAGCACGCCGGGGCGCCGGGCGCACCGCGGGGCGGGGTCCGCACCGCCCGGCGGGTGCGGCTGGTGGTCGACGGCCCGGCGGGCGGCGAGTGGCTGATCACCCTGGACGAGGGCGACGGCGGCGGCGCCGAACCGGTGGCCTCGATGGTGCTGGACGGCCTGGAGCTGTGCCAGCTGGCCGCCGCGCACCGCGACCCGGACCGGCTGCCCGTCGGCGAGCACGGCGACCGGGCCGCGGTCCGCGAGGTGCTGCACGCGCTCCCGCTGCTCTCCCGGCCGTAGGACCGTCGGGCGGCAGGGCCGCCGGCAGCGACGAAGGCCTGAAGACCGGAACGCCGGAACGCCGGGAAGCCAGGAAGCCGGGAAGCCGGAAAGCCCCGCGGCCTCAGGCGAAGACGACCGTCCGGGTCCCGTCCAGCAGCACCCGGTGCTCGCTGTGCCACTTCACCGCGCGGGCCAGCGCCTGGCACTCGACGTCCCGGCCGAGCGCGACCAGCTGGTCCGGGCTGACGTCGTGGGTGACCCGGGCCACCTCCTGCTCGATGATCGGGCCCTCGTCCAGGTCCGCGGTGACGTAGTGCGCGGTGGCGCCGATCAGCTTCACACCGCGCGCGTGGGCCTGGTGGTACGGCTTGGCGCCCTTGAAGCTCGGCAGGAAGGAGTGGTGGATGTTGATCACGCGGCCGGACAGCTCGGTGCAGAGCCGGTCGGAGAGCACCTGCATGTAGCGGGCCAGCACGACCAGCTCGACGTCCTCCGCGGCGACCAGGTCGAGCAGCCGCTGCTCGGCCTCGGCCTTGGTGTCCTTGGTCACCGGGATGTGGTGGAACGGGACGCCGTAGCTCTCGGTCAGGTCCTGGAGGTCGGTGTGGTTGGAGACCACCGCGGCGATCTCCACCGGCAGCGCGCCGATCCGGGTGCGGTACAGCAGGTCGTTCAGGCAGTGCCCGAACTTGCTGACCATGAGGACGATCCGCATCCGCTGCTCGGTCGGGTGGATCTGCCAGTCCATCCCGAAGGAGGCGCCGATCGCCGCGAAGCTGGCCCGCAGCTTGTCGGCGGTGACCGGCTCGGGGGCGGAGAAGTGCACCCGCATGAAGAAGAGCCCGCTGTCCCCGTCCCCGAACTGCTGGCTGTCGATGATGTTGCAGCCGGTCATGAACAGGTAACTGGAGACAGCGTGGACGATGCCCTGCTTGTCGGGGCAGGACAGCGTGAGGACGTACTGGGCGCTGACCGGCTGCTGTTCCACTGGGGGTATCCCGTTCTGAGGTCGTGACGTGGGTGGATGGTCCAGCGTGTCACATCCCGGACATCCGCCGCCCCGCTGCCCGTACTGCGGGACGGAGGGTGTCCGGCCGGTCATACCTGGGTGAGGATGCGCAGCACGTCCAGCGACCTGGGTGCCGCGTCGGGGTCCTCCCCGTCGCCCGTGGCCAGCGCGACGTGCGCCTCGCGGGCGGCCCGAACGGTCTCCGGCCAGCCGGGGTGGCCGAGGTAGGCGGAGGCCGGGGCGTCCGCGCCGACCTCGTGCAGCACCTGCACGGCCCGCAGCACCGCGACGTCCACCAGCGCGGCCTCGGCGGAGTCGCGGAAGATCGTGCCGACGTACTTCTCGGCCGACCAGTGGTCCAGCCAGGTGTCCTCGACCAGCCGGTAGACGGCGTCGGTCACGTCCCCGTAGCCCTCCCGGCCGATCAGCCAGGTCTCGTGCTGGAAACCGGGGTCGGACAGCATGTGCAGCGCCGAGCGCATTCGGGCTCGCCAGCGCCACCAGGGCAGGTCGTTGAGCGGCATGCCGCCCATCGTGCTGGAGCGGTGGCCCGGACGGGAGGCGTTTCGGGCGGACCGGTGCGAAGAATCTGTGCTGGCGGACATGGTGAACGATCGTACGTTCCCCGTCTGTTCGCGCTCCACTCCCGATCTACACGCGTACCGCCCCGGATTTCGGCCGCCGTTCGTCGCCCGTTCGCACTTCGGCCCTCTCGGCTTGCGGCGCCGGGGCTTGGCTTGGTCCGGTGCGCCGGAGGGCGCCCCAGAGAGGGAAGACCGATGACCAGCCGAAGGGACTCGTTCCAGGACGCCCGTCCCCCGATCGTGCGACGCCGCCGCCGGCGCCCGATCGCAGCCGCCGCGACCACCGCGGTCCTGCTCCCCACCCTCTTCTCGGCCTCCGCGTGCGGCGGATCGGCCGATGCTTCCACCAGCGGCACCGAACTGACCGTGATGACCTGGGCCCCGGCCGGCACCGGCTCGGCCGACCGCCCGGGCATGACGGCGCTCGCCTCCGCCATCGGCCAGGACGTCAACGGCAACGGCGGATTGAACGGCCACCGGCTGCGGGTGATCACCTGCAACGAGCACAACACCGCGGACGGTGCCCGCGCCTGTGCCCAGCAGGCGGTCGACGCCAAGGTGACCGCCGTGATCGGCTCCTACAGCCAGTGGGGCGAGGCGTTCATGCCGGTGCTGGAGCGCGCCGGCATCCCGCTGATCGGCGGCTACGGGCTCTCCCAGCCCGAGTTCGCCAGCCCGTTGTCCTACCCGGTGGACGGCGGTCTGCCCGCGCTGGTCGCGGGCAACGGCCGCCAGCTGGTGGACGCCGGCTGCAAGAGCGTCGCCCTGGTCCGCCCGGACACCCCGGCCGGCGACAGCCTGCTCGGCTACCTGGGCACCGCGCTGCGGCCCGCCGGGGTCAAGCTGACGGACGTCAAGGCGCCCGAGCAGTCCTCCGACTACTCCCCGGTGGCCCGCAAGGCGATCGGCAAGGACGAGCAGGGCAACTGCGTCACCAGCGCCCTGGCCGCCGAGCCGACCGGCAACCTGCTGGACTCCTACCGGCGGCTGGCCCCGAAGAACACCCGGATCGCCTCGGTGATCGGCAGTGTCCAGCAGTCGGTGGTGGACTCCACCGGCGGCGACTCCGGCCCGTTGAACGGCGCCTACGTCACCAGCTGGTACCCGCCGGAGTCGGCGAAGATCTGGGACGGGCTGCGCGCGGTGGTGCGCACCGACACCACCGGCGGGCACACCGTCGACGTCTCCGACCCGGGCGTGCAGACCGCCTGGGTCGCGTACGAGGTGTTCCGGACGGTGGTGCAGAAGCTGACGGAGCGCGGCAAGCCGGTCACCCCGAACACGGTCTCCTCGCTGCTGGACGGCGGCGAGGGCATCGACACCGGGATCACTCCGACGCTGAACTGGGGCACCACCAACATGCTGCCCAGCAGCGGGTCGCCCCGGCTGGTGAACACCTGGGTCACGTACCAGGTGGTCAAGAACGGCCGGATGACCCTGCAGCAGCCGGGCTTCGTGGACATCCGCTGGACGCTCACCGGGGGCCGCCCGCCGGCCTGACCCGGATCGTCCGAGCCAGGGGGGCGGGCCGCCGGGCCCGCCCCCTGTCGCTCACAGGTCGCCGTCGCTCCGGCTGGGCAGCCCGCTCTGGGCGGCGATCGTGTTCCAGAGCGTGGCGGCCTGCTTCTTCGCGGTGGTCGCGGTGCCGCTGGCCTGCACGGCGTTCTTGTAGTGCTGGTTGTCCTGCTTCTTCGCGTCGCAGGAGCCCTGGGCGTCCTGCGCCCAGGCCGCGTACTCGTCGTCGGCCTGGGCCGAGGCCGTCCAGGCCGCGTTGAGCTGCTCGACCAGCTGCGGGCCGCTGGACAGCTTGTCGGTCTTCAGCTGGCCCAGCTTGCTCTGGAGCTCGCGGCGCTTGCCGGCCGCGGCGGTCAGCGCCTGCTGGGACTCGGGCAGCTTGTCGCACTTCTGCACCGAGGCGACCGCGGAGACCACCGAGCTGCGGCTGTCGCTCGCGGTGCCCAGCAGGTCGGACAGCGGCTGTGCCTGGGCCTTGACGTCCGGGTCGGCGGCCGGGCCCGATCCGCTCGCGCTCGCCGTGCCGGTGGGGGCGGTGGGGGCGGTGCTCACGGCGGCCACCGGGGTGGTCTTCTTGCCGTCCTTGGGATCGTCCCCGCCGCTCAGCAGGACGGCGGCCACGATGCCGGCCACCGCGAAGCCCGCCACCACACCGCCGATGACCAGCTTGTTGGAGCGGCGTTCGCGCTGCCCCGGGCCGCCCGCCTGGGTCGCGTCGAAGCCCCGGCCGATGCTCTGGCCGTAGTCCTGGCCGTAGTCCTGCCCCTGGCCGGGGCCCGGCCCGTAGGCCTGGCCGTAGTCCGGCGCCGGGTAGGCCGGCTGCGGCTGCGCGACCGGCGGATAGGCCTGGTAGCCGGGCTGCGGTTGCGGCTGCGGGTAGCCGGGCTCGGCCTGCGCGACCGGGTAGCCCGCCGCCTGCGGGTCGCCGGCCGGGTACGGCGGCAGGTACTGGGTCTCCGGGGCCGGATCGTGCTGCGGGACGCCGTACCCGGGCTGCGGCGCGCCCCACGGGGCCTGCTGCGCGGGCATCGCCTGGGTCGGCAGCGCGTGCACGCCCTCGCCGAGGTACTCCGGCTGCCCGGACGGCTGGCCCACCGGCGGCACGGCCGAGTGGCCCTGCGGCTGCCCGGACGGCTGCCCCTGCGGGTGGCCGGGCTCGGGGCGGAACAGGTCGTCCAGGTTGAAGTCACCGGAGTTCGGGTACGAGCGGCGCTGACTCAACGCGATTCCTCACCTGTGCAGGACCGCGCACTGACGGCGGACCACATCTCGTCGGTTCTTGGGAGCATCACAGTTCCTTGGACGTCGCGCCCACGCTACCGGTTCGGCTCACCGGGTGACCACGTGGGCGGGACAACCGTCACGCTCCCTGCACAGACGATCCGCGGCCGCCACCGACCGGACTGCCACCGCCCCGGACTACCACCGACCGGACCGCCGTGGGCCCGGACCGCCATGGGCCCGGGCCGTCCCGCTCAGGCCGCCTCGGCGTCCGCCCGGGCGTGGAACTCCCGGACCACCCGCTGTTCCCGGTACGGCTCCAGCCGGCGCCGGAACTCGTCCAGGTACTCCACGCCCCGGTTGGAGCGCAGCCCGCTCAGCAGCCGGACCGCCTGGGCGCCCGTCTCGCAGGCCCGTTCCAGATCCCGCTGCTGGAGCTGGGCGGTGGCCAGCAGGACGAGGTCCACCGCGCGTCGCCGCACCCTGGTCGGCGGGTGCAGGTCGAGCGCCCGGCGGGCGTAGTGCTCGGCCTGGCCGGCCTGCTCCAGGTCCCGGTGGCAGTGGGCCAGTTCGTCGGCGAGGTAGGCGTCGTCGAAGTGGGCGATCCAGTCCGGGTCGTCCTCCGGGCGGCGCTTCTCCATCATCGCCAGCGCCCTGGCCGACACCGCCTCGCAGGAGCGGGCGTCGCCGAGCAGGGCGTGGCCGCGGGCCTCGGCGGCGTAGAACATCGCCATCGCCGTCGGGGTGGCCACCGACCGGGCGCCCTCCTGGGCGGCGCGGGCGAGTTGGGCGATCTCCCGCGGGTTGCCGAGGGTGGCCGCCAGGTGGCTCATCGAGGCGGCCAGCACGTACCCGCCGTAGCCGCGGTCGTCGGCGGCCTGGGCGAGCCGCAGCGCCTGGATGTAGTAGCGCTGGGCGAGCCCGGGCTGCCCGGTGTCCACCGCCATGTAGCCGGCCAGTTCCGTCAACCTGGCCACCGCGGCGAAGAGTTGGCGCCCGGTCTCCTCCCGGTAGGCGCCGCCGAGCAGGCCGGAGACCACCGAGTTGAGGTAGTGCACCACCACCGGGCGCACATGGCCGCTGCCGAAGCGGTGGTCCAGGTCGACCAGCATCACGGTGGTCGCCTTGATCGCGGCCACGTCGGTCGGACCGACCCGGGGGCCGCCGGCCCGCGCCACCACCGGGTCCGGCGGGGTGATCAGCCAGTCCCGGCTGGGCTCCACCAGGGCGGAGGCGGCGACCGTCGCCCCGGTCAGGAAGTCCCGCCGGCCGACGTCGCTGCGCCACAGCTCGCACACCTGCTCCAGGGCGGCGCCGATGGTCGGCGCGAACTGGAGCCCGATGCCGGAGCTCAGGTTCTTGCCGTCCGCCATGCCGATCTCCTCGACCGACACGCTGCGGCCGAGCTTGCGGCCCAGGGCCTCGGCGATCACGGCCGGCGCCTGCCCGCGCGGCTGCTGCCCGCGCAGCCAGCGGGCGACGGAGGTCTTGTCGTACCGAAGGTCCAGCCCGTGCTCGGCGCCGCAGAGGTTGACCCTCCGGGCCAGGCCGGCGTTGGAGCAACTGGCCTCCTGGATCAGTTGCTGCAGGCGCTCGTTGGGCTGTCGTGCGACGAGTGGTCTCGCGGCCATTGGGCTTCGCCTCCCCACACCCTCCGGTCCCGGCCGGCGGGCGACGATTCTGCTGATCTGTTGCCGACTGTCCGACCGTCCAAGGAATCTGACACAAGGTTAGCGATCAGCAACGCCAGCGGGATACCCACGGTGACGAACCGCACCCCCCTTGCGCCCTGGGAAATGCTCCCGTGCGCCCCCACTGCGCCTGCCCTCGGGCCCTTCAACTCGGTCGACTAACCGGAACGGGTGACATCGCCGGGATGCACCCAACCGGGCGCCCCCGGGCCGTAACCAGCCTCACACACGGTAGTTGAGCACCCCGTGGAAGACATCCCCGATGTTTCGGGCCAGGACGAGAAGGCCGCTCCGCCCGCACTGCTCACCGAAGCCGCCGGCTACGCCGAGAACCGGCACTGGGAGGTGGCTCCCGGCGCCTGGCTGGTCGACGACGCCGGAGCCGTCCGCTGCTCCTGCGACGACCCGCGCTGCACCCTGCCGGGGGCCCATCCACTGGACGCGGACTGGGCGCGGAAGGCGAGCGCCGGTCCCGGGGCGGTGCGGAGCTGGTGGGCCGAGCGGCCGCGGGCGTCGATCCTGCTGCCCACCGGGCGCTCGTTCGACGTCCTGGACGTCCCGGAGACGGCCGGCTGCCTGGCGCTCGCCCGGATGGAGCGGATGGACCTCCAGCTCGGCCCGGTGGCGGTCCAGCCCGCCGCGCCCGGGCGGGTCGGGCGGCGGCTGCACTTCCTGGTGCTGCCCGGCGCCGCGGCCAGGCTCCCCGAGATGCTGCGCCGGCTCGGCCGCCCGCCCGGCCGGCTGGACCTGGTGGCCCGCGGCGAGGGGGACTGGACCGTCGCCCCGCCCTCCCGGATCGGCTCCCTGGGGTACGCCCAGTGGGCCCGCACCCCCACCGCGCTCAACCGCTGGCTGCCGGACGCCGCCGAGCTGATCGGCCCGCTGGTCTACGCCTGCGCCCGCGAGGCGCCCCCGCGCTGGGCCGCCCGCCCGGCGCCGGTGGGCTGAGCCGGGCCGGCTCCGGACCGCTCCGGCCGACCGGAGCCGGCCCCTGGAACGGACGCCCTCTGCCGATCGGGTGAGGGCGTGCACCGCGCGACACAACGCGCGCGAGTGACGGGCCTTGTCTCCCACCGGAGACGGGGCCCGTCATACGCATGTCCGGATAAGGCTTCCGTGTACCCGCTGGTCAGGCGCGAAAGCCCCTCGTACGAGTGACAGGACTCAAGGATTGCCATGATCGGCCGAGGGGAGGAATTGCGATGTGTGGGGACGCCGGAAGGGGCGCTCGGACGGGGAAGCCGGGCGGCGGCGATGGAGGGGAAGTGGGAGGGGCGGAGGGGAGCAGGAGGGGACGGAGGGGAACGGGGAGGGCGAAAGGGGCCCGCTGCACGGGGAGCAGCGGGCCCCTTCGCCGTACCGCCGTCCGCCGTCCGCCGTCCGCCGCACCGACGTACGCGGCACCGACACGGCACCGACGCGGCGCGGCCTCAGGCCCGGGCGACGAAGACGTGCTGGGCGATGTCCTTGCCCAGCTCCGCCGCGTTGTCCCCGGTGCCGACCAGCACGCCGCCGACGCCGACGCTCACCTTGACCGTGGAGCCCGGCCGGACCCCGGCCCGGCGCAGGGTGCTCATCAGCGCGCTGTCGGTCTGGATCGGCTCGCCGATCCGGCGGACCACCACGTCGGCCCCGGCCTCGCCCGGCTTGACGGTGTCCAGCGGGACGAGCCCGGCGTCGAAGCCCTCACCCTCGGCCTTGGTGTCGCCCAGCTCGTCCAGGCCCGGGATCGGGTTGCCGTACGGGGACTGGGTGGGGTGGCCGAGCATGGCGAGCACCTTGCGCTCGACCGTCTCGCTCATCACGTGCTCCCAGCGGCAGGCCTCCTCGTGCACCTGCTCCCACTCCAGGCCGATCACGTCGACGAGCAGGCACTCGGCGATGCGGTGCTTGCGCATCACGCGCACGGCGAGCCGGCGGCCCTCCTCGGTCAGTTCGAGGTGGCGGTCGCCGGCGACCTGGAGCAGCCCGTCGCGCTCCATCCGGCCGACCGTCTGGCTGACGGTGGGGCCGCTCTGTTCCAGGCGCTCCGCGATCCGGGCGCGCATCGGGACGATGCCCTCCTCCTCCAGCTCCAGGATGGTGCGAAGGTACATCTCAGTGGTGTCGATCAGCCCAGACATCGTCGCCGGCTCCGTTCTTCGGTGTCCTCATCGCCAATTCTGACGTACCGGACCAACAACCGGGCCCGCGCCGGGGCCCCGGGGGGTCGTTTTCCTTACTGTTGACAACGGTGCCGCCGGGGCGCGACCGTGCTCGCCGAAGCTTTCTCCACCGGCGGTCTGGACCACCCGGACCACCCCACCCGGCCGGCTCCCCCACCGGCAGAGAGCGAAGGCACCAGATGAACGACCTGGTCGGCAGGTACTTCGACGCCGCGATCGCCCACCTCCAGCGGGTCCGGGAGGAGGAGGCCGACACCATCGAGGCCGCCGCCGCGCTGCTGGCGGAGGCGATGACCGAGGGTCGCCGGGTGTTCACCTTCGGCGCCGGGCACTCGGCGCTGCCGGCCCAGGACGTGGTCTACCGGGCCGGCGGGCTGGTCCCGATCAACCTGCTGAACGTCCCCGGGATGGCCGGGGTGACGGTGATGCCCGCGCCGCTGTCCAGCGCGCTGGAGCGGGTCTCCGGGCTGGCCACCGCGACCCTGGACCTGACCCCGGCCACCGCCGGGGACCTGCTGTTCCTGATCTCGCTCTCCGGCCGCCAGGTGATGCCGGTCGAGCTGGCCCGCTACGCCCGGGACCGCGGCCTCAAGGTGATCGGGGTGACCTCGCTGGCGTACCCGCCGGAGGTGCCCTCGGCGCACCCGACCGGCACCTACCTCAAGGACCACTGCGACGTGGTGCTGGACAGCAAGATCGCGGTCGGCGACGGCGAGCTGACCCACCCGGGCGCCGAGACCACCTTCGGCCCGGTCTCCACCATCGTGACCAGCGCGCTGATGCAGGCCGTGGTCGCCTCGGCGGTCGGCCGGCTGGCCGACAAGGCGGCCGCCGGGGAGTGCCCCGCGCCGCCGCTGTTCCGCTCCGGCAACGTCCCGGGCGGCACCGAGTGGAACGCCAAGCAGATGGCCGAGAACGCCGAGCGGGTCCTCTACACCTACTGACCGGGCCTCCTGCGCCGCCCGCGCACACCGTCGGCCGCCGCGCGCCCCCACCTGCTCCCCGTACGCTCGGTGCCGGAACGGACACGGGGAGTACCGGACAAACCACGGGACTTCCCGGCCACATCCGGCCGCCCCGGCCGTCACCAGGCGTACCGGCGAGCCGCCCGGGGCAGGAGGGCGGTGCGACCGGAGCGACTGGTGGGGGCCGAACATGGCGTCTGTTGCGGGACGGACCGGGTGGGTACGGGAGCGGGAGCTGCTCCCCGAGTTCTTCTGGGCCGCCGACGCGGCCTCGCTGCGCGGGCAGCGGCGCTCGGTGCTGCTCTCCGCCTGGGAGCTGATCCTGCTGGTGGTCGCCGCGGCGACCGGCTCGGCCGACGGCGAGCCCTGGGCCTGGGCGGCGGCGGTGGCCTACCTCGGCGCCGTCGCGCTGGCGGTGGTGATCAGCCGGCAGAACCCGCAGGGCCTCTGGTACGAGGGCCGGGCCGCCGCCGAGTCGGTGAAGACGCTGGCCTGGAAGTACGCCGTCCGGGCCGACGCCTACCAGCCGCCGCCGCGCGCCCTGCCGGACGCCGAGGGCCTGTACGGCTTCCAGCTCGCCCGGGTGCTCGGCGCGTTCCGGGGCGGCCAGGTCGCCGTCCCGGAGGCCGGGGCGGGGATCACCCCGGCGATGCACGACCTGCGCGGGCAGCCGCTCGCGGTGCGCCGCGAGGTGTACCTGGCCGAGCGGATCCAGCTCCAGCACGACTGGTACCGCGCCAAGGCCCGCTACTGCGCCCGCACCGGGCACTGGGCCGGGCTGCTGGGCGTGCTGCTGCCCGCGCTCGGCCTGGTGCTGGCCCTGCTGCGGGCGCTCGGCGCGTTCACCTACGACGCGCTGGGCACCGTCTCGGCGGTGGCCGCCTCGGTCACCGCCTGGGCGCAGCTGCGCCAGTACCGGCCGCTGGCCGCCGCGTACGCCCTGGCCGCCGAGGAGCTGGCGCAGATCCAGCGCCAGCTCGCCCAGCTGGACCTGGGGTCGATGGAGGCCGAGGAGACCTGGGCCCGCCTGGCCCGGGACGCCGAGGACGCGATCTCCCGCGAGCACACCACCTGGCAGGCCCGCCGCGAGGTGCGCACCACCACCGACCGGGAGCACGCCACCGACCCGGAGTCCTGAGGAGGCCGCAGGTGTCGTTACGGATGGTCAGAGCGGCGGACGACCGTTCCCTCGCCGTCGAGTCCCTCGGCGACCCGCGCGGCCGTCCGGTGTTCCTGCTGCACGGCATGCCCGGAAGCCGGGTCGGCCCGCATCCGCGCAGCACCGTGCTGTACCGGCTGGGCGTCCGGCTGATCTCGTACGACCGGCCCGGCTACGGCGACTCGACCCGGCTGTTCGGCCGCCGGGTGAGCGCGGCGGCCGCGGACGTGCGGACCATCGCGGACGAGTTCGGGCTGGAGAACTTCGCGGTGCTCGGCCGCTCCGGCGGCGGCCCGCACGCGCTGGCCTGCGCGGCGCTGCTGCCGGAGCGGGTCAGCCGGGTGGCGGTGCTGGTCGGCCTCGCGCCGCGCGACGCGACCGGGCTGGACTGGTACGCGGGGATGACCCCGTCCAACGTCCGGGCGTACCAGGAGGCGGAGCGCGGGCACGGCCGGATCGCCGACGCGATGGAGTTCCGCTCCCGGCAGATCAAGGACGACCCGGTCCGGCTGCTGAACGGGCTGCGCACCGAACTCTCGCCCGCCGACCGGGAGGTGGTGGCGGACAGCGGGCTGCGGCGGATGCTCCAGAGCAACTACCGGGAGGCGTTCCGGCACGGCGCGGACGGCTGGATCGACGACGTGCTGGCCTTCACCGCCGACTGGGGGTTCGACGTCGGGTCGATCCGGGTGCCGGCCTGGCTCTGGCACGGCGCGGACGACCAGTTCTCCCCGGTCGACCACTCCCGCTGGCTGGCCGACCGCATCCCGGAGGCCGAGTTGTTCCTCGAACCGGGCGCCGCGCACTTCGGGGCGTTCCGGGTGATGACCACCGCGCTGGCCTGGGCGGCCGGTTAGGACGGCGGGCCTGGGCGGCGGGCCGGGTCAGCGAGCTGGGCCGCGGGTCAGGGCGGGCGCCCTTCCGCTCGGGCCCGCACCGGCGTCGGGGCGGCCGGTCAGGCCTTCACCGGCGTCAGGGGCACCGAACCGCCCAGCACCGCCAGCACGTTGTCCACCGCCAGGCCGCCCATCGCCTGCCGGGTGCGGACGGTGGCGCTGCCCAGGTGCGGGGCGAGCACCGCGCGCTCCTGGGCGAGCAGCGCGGACGGGACGGCCGGCTCGTGCTCGAAGTTGTCCACGGCCGCGGCGAACAGCGCGCCGGACTCCAGCGCCGCGGCCAGCGCCCGCTCGTCCACCACGCCGGCGGTCATGCTGACCACCACCGCGCCGGGCGGCAGCAGGGCGAGCCGACGGGCGTCCAGCAGGTGCCGGGTCTCGGCGGTGAACGGACAGGTGACGACCAGCACGGTGGAGGTGGCGAGCAGTTCCTCCAGCGGCTTCCAGTCGGCGCCCTCGGCCTGCTCCGGCGGCAGGGCCCGGCGGTTGTGGTAGGCGACCGGCATGTCGAAGGCGCGGGCCCGGCGGGCCACCGCCTGCCCGATCCGGCCCATCCCGAGCACGCCCAGCGGGGTGCCGGCCAGTTCCAGGCCGAGCAGGAAGTTCGGTGCCCAGGTCCAGGGGGAGCCGGAGCGCAGCAGCCGTTCGCCCTCGCCGAGCCGGCGGGTGGCGGACAGCAGCAGCGCCCAGGCCATGTCGGCGGTCGCGGTGGTGAGCACGCCGGGGGTGTTGGTGACCAGCACGCCGCGCTCGGCGCAGGCGGCCACGTCCACGTTGTGGTAGCCGACGGCGTGGTTGGCGACCACGGCCAGCCCCGGCCCGGCCGCGTCGAGGAACTCGGCGTCCACCCGGTCGTCCAGGGTGGTGATCACGGCCCGCCGGCCGCGGACGGCGGCCAGCAGTTCGGCCCGGTCCATCGCCAGGTCGGAGTCGTGGCAGGTGGCGGCGTGGTGCGCGGTGAGGCGCTCGATGACGCCGGGGGCGAGGCGCCGGGTGACCAGGACCGGGGGCGGGGTGCTCATGGTCCCGCAGCGTACCCCCGGCCCGGGAGCACGCCCGGGTCTGGGAGCACGCCCGGGTCCGGGAGCACGCCCGGGTCCGGAAGCGTGCCCCGCCCCTTCCCGGTCAGACCGGCTGCGGCTCCAGGTCCCGGTTGATCCGCTTCCAGCCGCGCGCCGAGACCGTGTTGGGGTGCTCCTCGCCGAACTGCCGGATCAGCTCGGCGATCGACCGCGCCCGCAGCTCCGCCGCCTGGGTGTGCTTCCCGCCGGACCGCAGGGTGATCGCCAGGTTGGCCTCGCAGGCCACCGCGTCCGGGTGCTGCGCGTTGTAGCGCTCGCACAGCCCCTGGTAGGCGGCCCGGCCGAGCCGTTCGGCGCGGTCGGTCTGCCCGTCGTCGCCGTAGGCGTTGGCCAGGTTGATCATCGCGTTGAGGGTGTACGGGTGCTCCGCCCCGACCGAGCGGGTCAGCCCGTCGACGGTGAGCCGGCCGCGTTCGATGGCGCCCTGGACGTCGCCGCTGCCCCGCAGGTAGATGCCGAGGTTGTTGGCGCAGGCCAGGGTGAACGGGTGCTCGTCGCCGAACAGCCGCCGGTGGCCCTCGAACACGGTGGAGCAGAGGTCGCGGGCGGCCTCCTTGTCGCCGGAGGCGCTGTGGTCGGCGGCCAGGTTGAGCGCGCAGGCGAGCGCGTCGGGGGCGTCGGCGCCGTAGCGCTCCAGGTACCGCTCGTAGGTCTCCTTGGTGATCCGCCGGGCCTCGGCGAGCTGGCCGATCCGGCGCAGCGAGACGGCCAGCGACTTGGCGTTGCGCAGGTTCTCCGGCAGGTCCGGGTCGAGCACGTCGCCGAGGTCGGAGGTGACCTCCTGGAGCAGGTCCACCGAGCCGCGGTAGTCGCCGAGTTCGCGCAGGTCCCGGGCCAGGTTGGACTTGGTGGACAGGGTGTAGGGGTGCCTGGGGCCGAGCACCGCGGTGCGCCGGTCGAGGGTCTCCTGGTCGAGCTCCCGGGCCGCCTCGCTGTCGCCGACCAGCCGGTAGTCGATCGCCAGGTTGTTCGCCATGGAGAGCGTGCGCGGGTTGTCGTCGCCGAACAACTCCCGGAACTGGTCCAGGATTTCGCGGTCGAGGTCGAGCGCGGCCTGGAACCGGCCGAGGGCCCGGCGGTCGGCGCCGAGCGAGCCGGCCGTCATCAGGGTGTACGGGTGGTGCTCGCCGAGCAGGGCCCGCTGGCGCTCCACGGTGTCCTCGTCCAGGGCCAGCGCCTCGGCGTAGTTCCCCTGGGAGCGCAGCACGTTGGCGAGCTGGAAGCGCAGCAGCAGGGTCTGCCGGTCGTTCTCGCCGAGCTTGCCGGTCCACTCCGCGTCCAGGGCGTGGCCGAGGTCGCGGGCGCGGTCGAGTTCGCCGCGCTTCCACAGGTAGCGGACCCGGTCGATGAGCAGCTGGCGGGTGTCCGCCTCGTCGCAGTTGTGCGCCTTGGAGGGCGACAGGTGCGGCCAGATCTCGTCGAAGGCGGGCCAGTTGGCCGGATCGTCGGTGTCACCGAGGACGGGCCGGGCGCCGGTGAGGATGCGATGCACCTCGTGGACGGCGATCTCCTGGTCGTCCGCGGTCATCCCGGCCCGGATCACCGCCTGGACGAGCCGGTGCACCTGGAAGCTGTTGCTGCCCGCGTCGACCTTGGCCAACGCGTACCGGCCGATCGCCTGGATCACCTTGCCCAGCATGAACTTGTCGCTGAGGTCGGCGTCGAACTTCACCAGCGCCCGGATCATCTGGTCGCTGTAGAAGAGGTTCATCGAAATCGGCTCGGGTGCGAAGAACGCGCACAGCTGGAGCAGCCGGACGGCCGCCGGGGACTGCTGGCGCAGCCGCCCTATCGACACGTTCCAGGTCGCGGCGACCGGCGTCGGGTAGTCGGCCGGGCGGCCGACGGCCAACGCCCGGGCGGCCTCGGCGTGCAGCTGGGCGACGTAGGTCTCCACCGGGGTGCCGGTGGTGTCCAGCCAGGCGGCGGCCACCTCGACGGCGAGCGGCAGGTCGCCGACCGCCTCGGCGACCCGGTCGGCGTCCGGGCGGGAGAGGCTGCGGGCGCGCCGGCACAGGTGCTCGACGCTCTCGCCGCGGGTGAAGACGTCGACTTCGAGCGCCTCGGCGTGCCCGGTCCAGGCCTGGTTGCGGGAGGTGACCAGGATGTGGCCGGAGCCGCCGGGGAAGAACCGGCGGATCTCGGCGGGCTCGTCGGCGTTGTCGAAGATCAGCAGCCAGCGCGAGGTGGGCACGCCGCGGCGCAGCGCCTCCCGGGCGGCCTCGGCGGCCTCGGAGACCGAGTCGCCGACCCGCAGTCCCAGTCGGCGGGCGAGCTCGGCGAGCGCCGGGGCGACCAGCTCGGTCTGCTCGGCGTCGATCCACCAGACCAGGTCGTAGTCGGACATGAAGCGGTGGGCGTACTCCAGCGCCACCTGGGTCTTGCCGACGCCGCCGAGCCCGTACAGGGTCTGCGGGGTGGGCAGCACGGCCGCCATGCCGCCGCGCAGCTGGTTGCGCAGCTGCTCCAGGACGGCGGCGCGGCCGGTGAAGGAGGGGTTGCGCGGCGGGACGTCCCACACCGAGGGCTTGCTGCCGGGGAAGCGCGGCCCGCCGCTGGGCGCGTCGTCGAGCGGCGCGTCACCGCGGCCGAGCGCGCGCAGCAGGCTCTGGATCGACTGCGCCTCGTCACGGCCGACCAGGTCGACCGGGTTGCGGTTGCTGAACGGCGCGGTGAGCCGCACGTCGCCGACCCGGACGGGCAGCAGCTGGCGCCGGGTGCCGGAGGGGTCGGAGCTGACCACCGACTCCCACAGCGCCCGGGCCTGCGGGGAGCGCTGGTAGGCGGGCGAGAGCACGGCGACCGTCCGGTACGCGGAGTCGATGCCGCGCTCGGTCTCCTCGCGCGGGTCGGTGCCGGCGCTGAGGTCGCGCGGCAGCACCCGGAAGCCGGCCCGGGTCAGGACGGACTCGATCCAGTCCGCCCACATCCGGTCCTCGGGGACGTAGGAGAGGTAGAGGTCGGCGGGGACGGACGGGCGGCGGCGGGTGAACGCGTCCACGAAGCGCAGCCGCACCTCCTCGTCCATCGGCGGCAGGCCGGGGGCCCGTCCGTCGGTGAGCATGGAGGTGAGCCGCTCGCAGGCGGCCAGCATCGAGGTGGGGGTGCCGGTCTGGTCGCCGAAGGTGGCGAGGATCTCCTCGTAGGCGTAGAACGGCCGGTACGGGATCTCCACCGAGCCCCAGTACTGGGCGAGTTCCTCGCCGTTCAGGCCGGCCGGCAGCCCGTCGAAGCGGACCCGGGCGAGGGCCCGACCGGCGTCCGCCTTCTCCTTCTCGCCCTCGTCGATGCGCATCGGGACGGGCAGGATGCGGATGCCGCGCTCGCGGTAGCGGTCGTGGATGTGCTGGGCGATGCGGGAGGCGCCGTCGATGGACTGGTCGCTCAGGGTGAAGCAGACCACCAGGTCGTCGGGCATCTGGACGGTGCAGATCTCGGCGATGTCGGACAGGCCGGTGCGGGAGTCGATCAGCACGTAGTCGTAGCGCTTGGCCATGTCGGCCTTGAGGGCGTCGAAGAACTGCCCGCCGTCGAAGCGGTCGTAGAAGATGTCCCAGTCCAGGTGGGTGACGGCCTCGGAGTAGTCGCGGTTGAACTGGCCCGCGGAGAGGAAGTCGAGACTGCCGGTGGTCGGGAAGTACGGCCAGGTGAGCGAGAGCGCGTGCGGGTGCACCCGGGCGAAGTCGAGGTGCCAGCCCTCGGCGTGCTCGACGGGCCGCAGCGCCTCCTCGCGGTACTCGGCGATCAGGTCCATCATGCCGGTGGTGCCGGCGAGCGAGGCCGGGTCGAGGAACGGGTGGAAGAACTTGGCCAGGCCCGGCGCCTCCAGGTCCCAGTCGACGGTGAGCACCCGGAAGCCGTTGGCGGCCAGGATCCAGGCGGTGTTGGCCAGCGCCATGGTGCGGCCGGTGCCGCCCTTGTACGAGTAGAAGGTGATGATCCGGCCGTTGCGGTCCTGCTGCGCCGCCCGCCGCTCGGCCTCCCGCTGGGCGACCACTTCGGCGGGGGTGATGCCGCCGAGGCGGAGGTTCCTGGTGCGGTTCTCACTCATCGCGGTCCTCGTCCTCCCATCGGGTGGTGCGGCCGTCGCGGTTGCTGCCGCCCGGTCCTCGGTCGTTTCCCCGGTCGTTTCCCCGGTCGTACCCTCGGTCGTGTCCCTGGTACCGGCCTTGGTGGTGCTCCCGGTCGGGCCCCTGGTGGTCGTCGAAGGGATCCACCGGGGACCCGTCCGGTCCGTACCCGCCTGCGCCGCGCCGGAACGCGTCCCGCAGGCTCGGCCGGGGCACCGGGGGTTCCTCCGGCTCCGCCCGAGTGCGCCCCTCGAAGGCGTACTTGGCCTTCATCGCCGCCCGGGGCAGCGCGTCGTCGAAGTCCTCCAGCGTGTTCAGCCCGGTCGGGCCGGTCGCGCCGAGGAAGCTCGGGCGGCTGGCCCGCCGGGTGATGCGCAGCGCCTCGTCGCTCAACTCCCCCAGTTCGTCGGCACGTTCGACGCACTCCGGATCGTCGCCGTTGAACGGCTCCAGGATGCTCACCCAGGCGGAGTCCGAGCGGTCGAAGCGCCGGACCAGTTCGCGCCGACGCGGGTCGCGCAGCGCCCACCGGTCGAGCAGCAGAAGTCCGGGGGCCTCGGCGTGGCCGCCGATGATCGACTCGACCTCGTCGTCGAACTCGTGCACGGTCGGCTGGAACCCCAGTTGCCGCGCCAGGCGCACCGCGTGCTGGGCGATGGGCGAGCCGGACGGCCGGTACGGGTGCCAGTCGACCCGCCGCTCGCCGTAGTAGTCGGGGCTGCGGTCGTCGGGCAACTCGCCCTGGTGGTAGGCGAGTACGGATATCCGCAGCTGCTTGGTCGGGGCGGTGACGTTGAAGGCGCTCGGCAGGGTGTTGAACTCCAGCCTCCGCCGCCCGACCGGGATCACCGTCTCCTCGGCGACCTGCACGATCCGGGCCGCCAGCCGGTGCACGGCCAGCTCGTAGGCGGCGCGGAAGTAGCTGAGCTTCATCAGCGCGTACAGGCCCTCGGTGGCGTACTCGGGCCCGAAACTCGTGTGGTTGAACTGGAGTTCACTGGCCACGTCCGGAAGCCGGTAGCGGCTCATCGGGGCCCACAGCACCGGGACGATGCCGCTGGTGCGCTCGTAGTCGAGGTTGGCCGGGTAGACCGGCCGGCGGGTGAAGGCGTGCCATTCCTGGCCGCACGGAACGCTGTTGAAGTACCTCGGGGAGTACAGGGGTACGAACACCCGGCACGTCGCCAACTCGCCGGACAGTCGTTCGGCCCACAACTCGCCCTGGTGCATGGACTCGTCCATGAAGCCGACCGCCACCCCGTCCGGGACGGTGGTGAGCTGGAGCACCGCCTCGCAGAGGTCCCGGTACAGCTGCCTGACCCAGTGGTTCGGATCGCTCGCGCCCCGCGCACCGGCCTTGGGGGTGTGCGCGTAGGAGAGGAAGAAGTACGGCCGGGCTTCGTCCTCGTCCCAGCCCCGGTCAGTCACACGCGCCTCCCCCGGGCCCGTCGGCAACCTGCCTCCCGCAGCCCCCGTGCGGCGGGGCTTCAGTGTAGGAACGACTGACACCCCAATGGAATAGCACAACGTCTCGCACGAATTGACATGACCGAAACGATGACGCCACCCGTGCACTGGGAGCAGTACCCTCGTTCCGGCCGCCGCGCACCACCGGGAGGACATCCGTGGACCACCTCGACTGGCAGAGGTCCAGCACCAGCTACGACAAGGACGAGTGGATCGAGATCGCCTCCGAGGGCGACTCCGTCTACATCCGGCAGTCGAACGACCCCACCCGCATCGTCACCACCACCCGCGTCAAGTTCAACGCCTGGGTCCTCGGCGCCAAGGCAGGCGAGTTCGACCACTTCGTCGGCCTCTGACCCGAATCCGCAGGTAGTGGCGGCGGGCGGCAGCTGATACGACGACAGGTGCACTGTCGGTTTGAGAAGATCGAGGTTCCTACACCGTGACCA
>NZ_JBHTWX010000032.1:0-76394 GCF_042792155.1 Kitasatospora sp. NPDC056651
TTTGGCACGCTGTTGAGTTCTCAAGGAACGGACGCTTCCTTCGGACTGCCTTCCAGCAGGCCCTCCGGGCTTCGTTCTTTCGTGTTTCCAGCTTACCAGACGCTTTCCGCTCCGTTTTACCGAGGCTTTCCACTTCCGACTTGCCGGCGCCTTTCGGGGCTTGGCGCCCCGTTCGACGTTTCAAACTCTAGCCGGTCTCCGCTGCGAAAAGCGAATCCGGCCGCAATCCGATAAAACGAACGTTTCTGATTGGATTGGCCGCCCGGGACCGTCCACGCCAACGCGTGTCCGGTGTTCTCCATCAGGCGACTGGAAGACAGTACTCCTCCTCCACGCCCGGCACAAACGCCCAGGGGGACTCCCGGCGCCGCCCGGGCCACCACCGGTCCGATTTCACGACGGACCCGGTTCCTCGTCTCCCCCTCCTCCCGCCGCCGGCCGGTCGTGGTCGGGCCACACGGTGATGTGGTCGCGCTCCAGGACCAGCCGCACCCGGTGGGCCAGGCCCAGGGACTCGGTGAACTCCCTCGGCAGCTGGAGCCGGCCGACCCGGTCCAGCACGGTGTACTCCTGGACGGCTGTGGAGCCGTCCGCACCCGTGACGGCCGGGTGGCGCAGCACCTCGGTGGAGGTGCGCCCGTCGCGGATCCGCACCGTGCGGCCCACCTGGTCGGCGACCAGGGGGTCGTGGGTGACGATGAGCACGGTGGTGCCCAGTTCCGCGTTGGCGGCGCGCAGGGCCCCGAAGACCTCCTCCGAGGTGGTGGTGTCCAGCTCTCCGGTGGGCTCGTCGGCGAGCAGCAGCCGGGGCCGGTTGGCGAGGGCCACGGCGATGGCCACCCGCTGCTGCTCGCCGCCGGAGAGCGCGGCCGGGGTGCGGTCGGCGGCCCGGGCGAGGCCCATCAGGCCGAGCAGTTCCGTCGCCCGGGCGGCGCGTTCGCGGCGCGGCACTCCGGCGTAGCCCATCGGCAGTCGCACGTTCTCGTGAGCCGTCAGGTAGGGCAGCAGGTTGCTCGCGGTCTGCTGCTGGATCGTTCCGACGGTCCGGCGCCGGTAGGCGGTCCGTGCGCGCCGGCCGAGCGCGCCCAGGTCGGTGCCGTCCACCACGGCGGTGCCGGCGCTGGGGGTGTCCAGGCCGGCCAGGATGCCGAGCAGGGTGGACTTGCCGGAGCCGGAGGCGCCGACCAGGGCCATCAGTTCGCCCTCCCGCACGGTCAGGTCGAGGCCTTGCAGGGCCTGCACTTCCACGCCTCCCCGGGCGGTGGAGCCGGTGCGGTAGATCCGCACCAGGCTCTCGCAGGCCACCATCGGCCGCTCGGGCCCGGTCCCGGTGGCCGGCTCGGTCCCGGTCCCGGTGGCCGGCTCGGGCCCGGTCCCGGTGGCCGGCTCGGGCCCGGGATGGCGCCCGGCGCCGGCTGCCGGCTCGGGCCGTTCGGTCGGACGGTCGGTCACAACGCCTCCCCCAGTCGTAGGACGGCGCCCAGGCCGCGGCGGCGGCTGATCGCCGCCTCCAGCGCGGCGGCCGCCGTCACCAGTACGGCCACCGAGACGCCGAGTGCCGTGGTGGTCGTCCAGTCGATGTGTGCGGCGGGCTCGAACGGCCCGCCGGTGAGTGCCCTCAGCCGCAGGGCGGGGCCGAGCGCGCCGGGCAGCAGCAGGCCGAGCGCGGTGCCGCCGACGGCCGCGGCCAGCAGCAGCGGCAGCAGTTGCAGCAGTTGCAGGCCGAGCACCGCGCGGCTGCCGGTGCCCAGGGTGCGCAGGTAGGACGAGGTGCGGGCGCGTTCGGTGGCGCTCAGCAGCAGGTCCAGGGTGAGCGCGCCGAGCGCGAGCAGCAGGCCGAGCCAGGTGGTGGCCCGGAACGCGAGCCCGACCGAGCGGACCAGCCCGTCGCCGCGCAGCAGGTCGAGCTCGGCGGCCCGGTCGCGGAACTCCACCGGCGCCCAGACGTCGCCGCCGGGGGCGAGCTGCGCGGCGGCACCGGCCCGTACGGCGGCCGGGTCCAGCGGCGGTCCGTCGGCGGTCGGGTAGAAGAGGACGGCGGACGGGTGGCGGTTCTGCGCGGGCAGGCGCTGACCGGACGGTCCGCCGAACAGCAGCAGCGGGCCCGACGGTCCGGTGCCGAGGACCGGCCCGAGCACCGGGTCGCGCAGCGCCTCCTCGGGCAGGGCGCCCACCACGTGGACCAGGACGCGGCTCGTGCCCGGGGCGGAGACCTCGAAGGTGGCGTCGGGGAAGCGGGCGGCGAGTGCCGGGTCGGCGAGCGCGGTGAGCACGGGGACGCCGCCGTCCCCGCCGGAGCGCCCGACCGGCGCGTCCGTCCCGTCGGCGGCCAGCAGGGCGCGGGCCACCGCGGAGGACGGTGCGGCCGCGCCCAGGACGGCGGCGTCCAGTCCGACCAGCTGGGCGCCGGGGAGGGTGGTGCCGTCGTCCTGGGAGGTGAGTTCCGCGGTCAGAGCGTTGACGGGCACCTGGTGGCCGACGGTGGGGATCTTCGCGAGGTCACCGGACAGCCGGTCGTGCGGGCCGACCAGGGCGGCGGCCGCCCCGCCGGTGCGCCACTCGGCGGTCTGCGTCCGGCTGTCCGCGACGGTGCGCTCCACCAGTCCGCCGAACACCCCGTACCCCGTGGCCAGCACCAGCACCAGCAGGGCGAGTGCGGCCGCGCCGCTGCGCGCGCCGGCCCGGGCGAGTGCCACCAGCGGGACGAGGCCGCGTGACCGGCGGGCCCAGTGGGTGGCCCGGAGGACCGCCGGGGGCAGCAGCCGGAGCAGGACCATCACCGTGACCAGCGCCAACAGTACTGGGGTCATGGCGAGTTGGAGATCGATGCCGGAGCCGGCGAAGGTTCCGCGGGCGCGCAGCGCGGCCAGCGAGCCGCCGGCCAGCAGCAGCACCAGGGCCTCCAGCACGATGCGGCGCGAGCGCGGTACCGGGCGGGCCCGCCCGGCCGAGCCGAGCAGTACCGCGGCCGGCGCCCACCAGATCAGCAGCACGGCGGCCAGCGCCGGCACCGGTGATCCCGGGTCGGCGCCCGGTGGTGTGAGCACCCGTCCGATCGCCCAGCCCGCCGCGACACCGGCACCGACGGACACCGCCGCTTCCGCCAGCAGTCGGCCCGCGATCCCGAACAGATCGGCTCCGCGGGAGAGTTGGAGCGCGAAGGCGCCGGCCCGGCGGCGGACGCCCAGCCGCGCGGCGGCGACGGCGGTGGCCACCACGACGGCGAGCAGCCCGGCGAGCGCGAAGCCCTGGAGCTGTTCGGTGCGCCCGCGCTGGGCGGCGAAGGCCTCCAGCTCGGGGCTGAGCCGGTCGGTGACGGTGATCGTGGGCACCACGTGGTCGACCAGCGAGCAGCGCCGCTCGGACAGGCCCTCGCACAGCCGCTCCAGGTCGGTGGCACGCAGTCGGGCCAGTCCGGCGCGCAGGTCGGCGAGCCCGGCCGAGGTGGCGGCCGGGCCGGAGCGGTCGGTCGCCACCGGCACGTCCCAGGTCACGCGGAGTGCCTGCCCGGTCGCCTGCTCGATCCCGCCGGCGCTGGTCAGCAGCTGGGCGTCCAGCTCCCAGCCGGCGCGCGTCTGCACCCTCCAGGGTGCGACCAGCATCGGGAGCCGCTGCCAGAGCCGGCCGGCGCCGTGGTCGGTGCGGAAGACCCCGACCAGGACGATCTGGGCGCTCCACCGGTCGCTCGCCACGTCGAACTGTTGCCCGAGCGTCAGGCCGAGCCGCTCCGCGACCGTTTCGGAGACCGCGACCTCGATCGGGGGCCGCCTCACCGACGGGCCCGTCGGGCGCGGCGGCTGGTCCGGCGCGCGGCCCCGGACGTACTCGACCGGGCCGCTCGGCGCGTCGGGCTGGGCGTGGACCAGGCTGACCGCCGCCGGCAGGGTGTACCCGGCGGGCGCCGGCAGGGTGTACGCGGTCGCGCTCTCGGTGACCACCCGGGCCTGCGGCGTGCCCAGCGCGGCGGTCAGTCCCGGCGTGCCGGCGCCCCGGAGCCGGGCGCCGATCCCGTCCAGCTCCCGGTCGAGGGAGCCGTCGGTCGGCGTCCCCAGGTCGAACGCCCGGGCGGTGCGGGTGTCGACCGACAGCAGCGGCCCGGTCAGCTGCGCGCGGGCCAGCCGGTCCGCGAGCGAGCCGGCCGCCAGCCGGTCCAGGCGCGGCGGCCAGCACAGCGGGATGGCCGTGGCCAGCACGGCGAGCAGCGCGAGCACGGCCGCCACCGGCCAGGCGATCCGCGCCTCGCGCCGGATCAGGCGCAGTGTCAGCATGTGGGGCTCCCCCCGTCGGAAGGTCCGTCCTGGTGCGGCGCCCGGGCCGCGGCCGCGCCCTGCCGGGCCGTCGCCGGGCTCATCCGTTCTCCCCCGCGCGCAGGGCCCGGACCAGGTCGACCCGGGCCAGCAGCCGGGTGAGGACCAGCAGCGCGACGGCCATCAGCAGGCCGCTCGCGAGCGCCGTGAGCGCGGCGGCGGGCCGGCCCGGGGCGGTGGCCGGGGCCGGGTAGAGCGGTCCCCCGCCGTCGTCCAGCACGGTGAAGGGCAGGAGCAGGGCCGCCAGCAGCAGCCCCAGCAGGGCGCCGAGCAGGACGGGCGGCGCGGTCACCGCCAGCTGTTCGGCCCGCAGCAGTCTGGTCAGCTCACGGCGCCGCACGCCCAGGGCGCGCAGCACCGCGAACTCCCGCTGCCGGGTCCGGACCGCGCCCACCGCGTGCAGGACCAGCGCGGTCACCGCGAAGAGCGGCGCGGTGACCACGACCAGCAGCCAGGCGCAGCGCAGTCCGGTCCGGAAGGGGTCGTTCGCCAGGTCGGCGGCGACCTGCGCGACGCTCTGCACCCGGCCGAACCCGGTGTGGCCGTCGACGGCGGCCCGGGTGGCCGCCGGGTCGCCGCTGGTCAGCCACCAGCGGTCCACGTCGAGCGGTGCCATCCCGGTGGCCGCGCGGGTGCCGGCCACCGCCCGCAGGTCCAGCAGGAGGTGGCCCTGGATCCGGTCGTAGCCCGGCAGGGCGCTGACCTCCCCGGTGATCCGGACCCGCTGGGCGCTCCGGCCGTCGTGTTCCCAGGAGAGCTTGAGGGTGTCCCCGACCTTGGCGTCCACCGCGTCGAGCAGTGCGCGGTCGGCGATCGCGGGGAGCACCGGGAGCGCCGGCCCGCCGGTCCCGGACGGCGGCCAGTCCCGGGGCATCACCCCGAAGGCCAGGTCGTCACCGATCCGGTCCAGCTGGTCGGAAGGCCACGGGGAGCGCAGCACCGTGCGCAGCAGGGCGGAGCCGTCGCTCGACCAGGCACAGGCCCCGGCCCGCGGTTCGAGCTCGTGCCACGGGTCGCGGACGGTGCCGGGGCATTCCAGCGCCACCAGGTCGGGGGCCGCCGTGCCGGCGGGGAACCAGAGCTGTCCCGACGGGAGTTCGAGGGCGGTCCGCTGCCCGGCGGTGACGGCGGCGACGCCGGACACTTCCAGGTCGACCGTGAGGCGCCGGGTCAGCGCTCCCGGGAAGTGCACGGCGAGGCCGGTGAGCGTCAGCGGCCGGGCGCGCCGGTCGCCGTCGGGCAGGGGCACGGTCACGGTGTGCGGGCTGCCGTCGGCCGGCAGCGGTGCGGTCGGCCGGTCGACCATCCCCCGGGAGTCCTGGAGCAGGAGTCCCAGGCCCAGCCCGGGGACCGGTCCGTCGGCGGTGGCCCGGACGGTCACCTCCAGCGCGGTCGGCTCGCCCGGCACCGGGATGCCGTGGGCGGGCACGGCGGTCAGCGGGGCCAGCAGTTCCGGGACCGGCCGGCCGGTCTGGTCCGGGCGCAGCGCGGGCAGCCGTCCGGTGGCCGCGGCGGCGGTGGTGTCGAGGGCGACGGTCTGCACGACCGTGTCGCCCACGTAGGCGGACTGCTCGGCGACCGGGGTCACCCCCGTCACTCCGGGCAGGGCGGCCAGCACGGCCTGGCGCTGCGGCGGTGCGCCGGTCACCCCGGACAGCCGCAGGTCGGCGCCCACGGTGTGGAACGCCCGGGCCCGGTCGCTGTCCGGGAGCGCGGCCAGCACCCCGGCGGCCAGGCTGCCGCAGGCCACGGCCAGCAGGGTCACCAGCACCGGGACCGCCTGGCGGCCGGTGTCCCGGCTCAACCGCCAGGCGCCCAGCGGCAGGACCAGCCCCCGGGCCCGCCCGGCGGAGCGCTCCAGCAGTCGCCCGACCAGCGGCAGCAGCCGCAGCAGCAGCACCGCGCCGGCCACCGCCATCGCCGCCGGGGCGAGCACCAGCACCGGATCGGTCCCGGAGTCGAAGCCGGAACCCGCGCCCGCCGCCACCAGGCCGCGGTAGTGGCGCAGTTGGAGGAAGCCGAGGACCGCCACCGCGAGCAGGGCCAGGTCCGCGCCGGCCCGTTGCAGTCCCAGCCGACGGGCGCCGCGCGCGCGCAGGGCCCGTCCGGCGCCCGGGTCCAGTGCCTGCCGGGCGAGCGGCAGCAGCAGTGCCGCGCCGTGCACCGCCGGCGCGAACCCGGCGGACCACCAGGCGGTCCGGCCGGCGTCGGCGGCCAGGGCGTGCGCCTCGGCGCCGCCCACCCCGGCGGCGCGCAGCACGGCGGCGAGCAGCGGTCCGGCGAGCAGCAGCCCGCCGAGCGCGGCCGGCAGTGCGACCGGCAGCCATTCGCCGGCGGCCGTGGCGAGCAGGCGCGGCGCGCCGGCCCCCCGGGACCGCTGGAGCGCCTGCTCGCCCGCGACCGCCTCCGCGAGACGGCGGGCGGTCAGCACCAGGACCACGGCGGAGAGTACGGCGAGCAGGGCGAGCGGTACGGCGATCTCGGCCCTGGCCGTCAGGGCCGCCGTCACCTGGTTGTCGACGGCGGCGGGGAACCCGCTGCGCGCCGCGGTGTCGGCCAGCGCCGGGGGGCCGCCGCGGTAGACGGAGCGGGCGGTGTCCCCGCGGGCGAAGGCGGCCACCCGGTCGCGCAGGGCGGCGAGTTCGGACAGGCTCGCCCCGCCGGTGTCGGGCAGGGCCAGCCACACGGCGAGGGTGGTGGCGGCGAACGAGGGCGAGGCGGTCAACTGCCGGCCGTCGACCAGCAGCAGGGGAAGGGTCGCGGCATCGGGACCGCCGAGGCCGGTCCAGAGCGCGGTGGCGGCCGGGTCCGGCCGGTAGACGCCGGTCACGGTGAGGGTGAGGGGTCCGCCGGTGGCGGGGTCGTGGATGACGGCGGTGCCGCCGGTGTCCAGGCCGAGCCGGTCGGCGGCGGCCTCGGGGAGGGCGACGCGCAGGCCGCCGCCGGCGACGGGGGCGGGGGCGGCGGCGGCCGGGGTGGCCGGGGCTGCCGGGGTGGCCGGGGCTGCCGGGGCGTCGGCGGGGGCCGGGACGGTATCGGGGGCGTTCGGGGCGGTATCGGGGGCGTTCGCGGCGTCCGGCCAACTCCCGCTGCGCAGCCGGGCGTAGCGGCCCGGGTCCGGCAGCCCGACCGGGCGCAGGGTGAGCGCGGTGTCGGTGGGCCGCCGTCGCGCGGCGGGCGGGAGCGGCAGATCCACGTTGACGGTGGTGCGCAGCGCGGGCTCGGTGCGGAACGGAGTGCCGGCCATCGTCCGGGCCAGCGCCGCCCGCACCGCCCGGTCGGCCTCCGGCAGGCCCTGCGCCATCCAGCGCGCGGCCACCTCGACCGACCGTCCGGCATCGGCGGCGAGCCGCTGGCGCACCCCCGAGGTGGCGGCCGACTCGGCCAGCCCGGCCACCGCGGACAGCACCGCCGTCGCCACCAGGATGCTCACCGCCACGGCCGCCAGTACGAGCCCGTGTCTGCCGAACCGGCGCCCGGCCCCCGCCAGTGACATCCGCTGCTCCCCTCGGATCGAGCCCGTCGCGATAGCCGGACTTGGCGTCAGATTTGCTTGGACGGACCAGAGTTGAGAATCCATCGCGATCCTCCACTGTGGTCTGTACCAATTCCTTGTCCAGTTGGACGCGCCACCACCCCTCCCGGGTTCAGCCCCCTCCACCACCCTTTCGCGCCGGGCCGGAACCGGCATGAGATGGCCGCTTCAAGACGGCGCACGGCCGTGTTAGCGTCCCTCGGATGTCGAGGATTCTGGTCACCGATCTGGACGGCACCCTGCTCGGCGGCACCCGGGAGGACCGGCGCCGTCTACGCGACGCCCTGGCCGGCCACCCCGAGGTGACGATCGTCTTCGCCACCGGACGCGCACTGGCCTCCGTCCGGGAAGTCCTCCGCGACCCGCTCGTCCCACCGCCCCGGTGGATCATCGCCGACGTCGGCGCCACCGTCGTCGACGGCACGGACCTCACCCCCGTGGACCCGGTGCAGGAGCAGCTGCGGACCGGCTGGCCGGGGCCGGACCGGGTGCGCGCCGCACTGCGCCGCTTCCCCGCGCTCGTCTACCAGCAGGACGTCGCCCAGGACGGCCGCTGCTCCTACCGCCTCGCCCCCGACCTGCTCACCCGCGAACTCACCACGGTCGTCGAGGACCTCGGCTGCGCCTGGGTGTACTCGGCGGACCGGTACTTCGACGTCCTGCCACCGGAGGCCTCCAAGGGCAACGCCCTGCGGGCCCTGGCCGGGAAGCTGGGCTGGCGAACCGACGAGATCCTCGTCGCCGGCGACTCCCTCAACGACCTCTCGCTGTTCCGGACCGGCGCGCACGCGGTGGTCGTCGCCGGGGCCGAACCGGCGCTGCTCACCGCCCTCGCCGAGGACCCGCTCGTCCACCGCCCCGACCGGGCCGGCGCGGCCGGCATCCACGCGGCGCTGGGGGAACTGGGCTGGCTCACCGAAAGCCCCGCGCACCCCACCTGACAGCACGACCTGGTGGTCGCCCACCACCTCCCGCCGCCGCACTGGAACAGCGAGAACCGGCAGCCGCCCGGCAGCCCCGACGGCACCTGCCCACCCTGACCAGCGCCGCCCGGACCGTCCGCGCCCTCGGCCACCCGAACCCGGGGGCGAGTTCCGGCTGTTCACCATGCGCGGCGGACGAGCGCGTCGAGCAGCATCCGGAGCACCGTACGGGCGGCCGAACGGCGCGCGGGCTGCCGCGACCAGACGGCGGGCAACACCACGCCCAGCACGAGGAGAAGGAGCAGAGCGGCAGCGAGCAGCGGGAACATCGGGCCTCCATCAGCCGGGGGTTTCACGGACTGGGCCAATCTCACCGATCGGGCGTTCACCACCGTTCGGATGAACAAAGATGAACGCATGAGTGAGCCGCAGCCGCCTTCGGCGGAGGCCGTCGCGCGCAGGGACCTGACCTCGATCCTGCGTCACGGAATGACCCGACAGCGCCTGACCATCGAGCAGTTGGTGCGCCGATCCGGCCTCGGCCGGACGACCGTCAGTCAGGCGTTGAACGACAGCGGGAGCATTCCGAGCGACCGGACGCTGCGCGAGCTGGCCCGGGTGCTCCATCTGTTCCCAGAGCAACTCATCGAGCTCCGGCGGACGTGCGCTCAGGTTCCGGCGAGGAAGCCCGACCCCGACGCCGAGTTCGAAACCCGCTATCGCACGTACCTGGCCAGACGGCACAGCAAGTTGGAGATCATCGGCCTGGACCTCAGCCACGACCGCTCCCGCTGGCCCCTGGACACCGCCTACCTCAGCCTCGAGCTGGCAACCGTCCCGGAGGCCTTCAGCCGTCACGAACAGGCTGGCACCGCGCCCACCGTCCACGTCCAGCGTGCCGAGGACACGCTCGGCGGCCTGGACCGAATCCTGGTCCGAGGACTCGCCGGCAGCGGCAAGACCACCCTGCTGCAATGGCTCACCGTGGCGACCGCCAAGAGGCAACTACCCTCTCAGCTCAAGCCCTTGAGAGGACACATCCCGTTCCTACTGCCGCTGCGGACCCTGGTCCGACAGCATTCGCTCCCGTCCCCGGCGGAGTTCCTCGATCACCTGGACTGCCCGCTGGCCGCCGCCCAGCCCGCCGACTGGGCCGACCGGGTGCTGTCCTCCGGGCGCGGCATGGTACTGCTGGACGGAGTGGACGAGGTGCCGCAGGCCGACCGGAAGCGCACCTTTCGGTGGCTCGACGAGTTGCTGGCCGCCTACCCGCACTCGTTCTTCGCCCTGACCACCCGGCCGACCGCCGTCCGGGAAGGGCAGTTCGTCGGCGAGGGCTTCGTGGAGCTGACAGTCCGACCGATGGGCACCCGCGATGTCACCGTGTTCATCGACCGCTGGCACGAGGCCGCACGGGACCGGAACACCACTCCTGAGGAGGCTGCCCAGCTGGCCGGCCTGGCGGAACGGCTCAAGGACACCGTGCGCGCTCAGTCCAACCTCTCCCAGCTGGCCACCACCCCGCTGCTCTGCGCCCTGATCTGCGCCCTCCACCGCGCCCGCAGGGGCCACCTTCCACGCGGACGCAAGGCTCTGTACGACGCCGCGCTGTCCATGCTGCTGGTCCGCCGCGACGACGAACGCGACGTCGTGGCGCCCGAGGGCATCGCTCTGGACGAGCAGCAGAGCATCCAGCTGCTCCAGCGCCTCGCGTACTGGATGATCCGCAACGGCCAGGCGGAGGCGGACCGGGCCGACGCCGAGCACGAGATCGCCGCCGCGTTCCCGGCCATGCCGGCGGTCGCCGAACAGGGTGACGCCCCGGCGGTCCTGGACCACCTGATCGCCCGCACCGGCCTGCTCCGCCAGCCCACGGCAGAGACCATCGACTTCATCCACCGCACCTTCCAGGACTACCTGGGTGCGAAAGCCGCCGTGGAGGCGCGCGACTTCGGGCTGCTGGACCGTCACTCCGAGGACGACCAGTGGGAGGACGTACTGCGGATGGCCGTGGCCCACGCCCGGCCGGACGAGGCCGGGCGCATCATCACCGATCTGCTCGCGCGCGGCGACCGGATGCCTGAGCAGCAGGCCCGACTCCACCTCCTCGCCGCCACCTGCCTCGAGCACGCCGTCCAACTAGACCCGAAAGTCAGGTCGGAGGCGGTACAACGGGTAACCCGGCTGGTACCGCCGCAGTCATGGAGGCAGGCCGATCGACTGGCGGAATGCGGCACCATGGTGCTCGACCTGCTGCCGGGCCCGGAAGGACTCGACGACCACACACGGGCGCTCGTCGTCCACGCCGCATTGGGAATCGGCGGCGAGGCGGCCTATCCATTCCTGAAGCGCTACCGCAAAACGGCAGGACTGGAGCTCTGGAACAAACTCGGCTCAGCTTGGGATCCGAGCCGCATTGATTTCCAGGAGTACGTTCGTGAGATCCTCGCCTACTGCCCAGGAGACGGCCTGGTCAGAGTCAGAAAACCGGCGCAGCTCGCCCACGCCCCGTCCGCTCGGTCCTTCCCAACTCTCTGGCTCCATGGTTCCTTCTCAGCGAGGAATATCGACGAGTCCGGACAGCTGATTGGGAGGGACCAGCTAGCCCTCGTTGACAACAGCGTGATCGACAGCCTGGACTTCCTCCGTCATCACTCGCAGCTCACCTGGCTCGACCTGATCGGTTGCCCCAGGATCACGGACCTCGCCCCGTTGGTCGACCTGCCGCTCACATATCTCGGACTCGATCTGCCTGGCCTCCAGGACCTCGGTATCCTCTCCTCCTTCGAGCGGTTGAAGCACCTCCGCCTCAAGATGCCGAGTCGCTATTCCAACCTGGCCGAGCTTCCCGCACCGACTGGGCTGACCATCCTCAACCTACTGGCGTGCCCGCCCGGGCCGCGGGCGATCACCGGCATCAAACGTTTCCAGGACCTCACATATTTGGCGTTGCCGGCGGAATCGATTGGCGACCTAGGCGAGCTGAACGACCTTCCGATGCTGACCCAGCTCACACTTACTGCACCGGGCCGGACACTGCACGGTTCGCTCCCCAGGTTGACGACAGTCGCCCTGCACCGAATTACAGAGAGCATCGACCTATCCCGGCTGCGGCACACGTTTCCGGCTCTCCGGAACCTGTCCATCGGATTCGCCGGCCCGCTCGGCAACCTCGATCTCACTCCACTGCACGGCATCCCCGGCCTCACCGTGACCATCTGGGGCGAGTGCCGCCTCGTCGGAAGCGAATTGTTCCCACCCGGCAGCATCAAGCACAATCTGTGACCGCTACCCCCGCGGCCCCGCCGCCGCGTACACCACGGTGCCCGCCGCCAGCAGGGCCCACGGGGTCGCGGTGGACACCGTCGTGCTCGGCGAATAGACCATCCAGCCGACCACCTCCCCCACCACGCCGCCCGGAGGCGGCATCAGGAGCGTGAAGCCGAGCCAGCCGGTCGGCAGGATCCAGGCGAGCTGCGCCCCGAACAGTGCCGCCCCGAGCGCGGCCAGGCCGACCAGGCCCGCGCTGGTCCGGATGACGACCTCGGCGGGGGCGAGCCGCGCTCCCGTCGCCTGGACCGCCAGCAGCGCCGCGCTCGCGACCGCGCCGATGAGCAGCACGTGCGCCGCCCGGCGGGGTGCCCAGCGGATCGCGGCCGTCCGCTCCAGTGCGGGGTCCCAGCCGCCGAGCCCGACGGAGGCGGCCGCGACGTTCGCGGTGAGGACCAGGACCACCGTCCCCAGACTCGCCGGTTCCGGGCCGCCGAGGGCCCGGAGCGCCAGCGCGACGAGCGCCACCGCCGCGGCCGAGACGGGCACCTGCCGGGAACGGGCGTGCAGGATCAGCCACCTCATCGCGATGCCTCCCCGGTCAGGGCCCGCAGCAGGTCGTGGTGCGCGCAGGAGAGGGCTGCGGCGCGCAGGTCGGCGATCCGCGAGTGCTGCTCGGCCGGCGGCAGCGCCGTCAGCTTCTCCCAGGCGGCATCGGCGTCCGCCCAGGTGTCGAGCTCGTACGCGTCGCTGCCCTTCGCCTCCAGCGGTCGGAGTGCGGAGTCGTGCAGGGCCCAGCTCACGGCAATGCTCTGGGCGGGCACGTCGCCGGTCCCACCGCCCTCGCGGTCGTTGTGCCCGCGGCAGTTCGGCGCCAGCCCCTGGGCGATCAGCGCGCGGGTCAGCGCCTCGCCCGTCGCGTCGACGAACAGCCGTTCGTCGAAGTCGACCAGCACCACGTCGGCGGAGAGTCCGCGTGGCTCGCCGAGCGCGCGCAGCGCGGTGTCCTCCCGCACCGATGTCGGCGCCCGGTCGCCCAGTACCTCGTGCAGCACGCGTAGCGCCTCCGCACTGCGCGCCGCGAGTTCGGGCAGGCGTGCGGCGTTCGCCCGCGTCACGCACACCGGTCCGTCGCAGACCGGGGCGGCGGCGGCCTTGTCGATGACGTAGGTGTCGCGGGCGGTGGCCGGGAGGACCGCCAGCGCCAGGGCCGCGCCGGCCAGGACGGGGACCAGCGCGAGCAGCCGGGCCCGGCGGGTCACGGCCGACAGCAGGGCGAAGCCGGTGGCGAGCAGGCCGAGCAGCCAGAGCGTCTGGCCGAGGTGGACGGAGCCGGAGAGGGTCAGCAGCGTCTCCCGCGGATCCGCGGTCGCCGGGGACAGCAGGGAGAGCCGGTTCGGCCCGCGGCTCGACGGCACCTCCCCTTCGCTGTTCGGCCGCAGCAGGCCGCCGGTCACCACGAGGAAGGCCAGGACCAGGGCCGGCGGGGTGAGCACCGAGGGCAGGGCCCTCGCGACGCCCATGCCGAACACCGCGCCCGCGACCAGGGCCAGCGTCGCCACGAGCGAGATCGGCAGCCAGCCGAGCGACGTGTAGGAGCTCCCGCCGAGGGCCACCTGGACCCCGCCGGCCAGGACCAGGAGGCCGAAGCCCGAAGCCAGCGCGAGCGCCAGCGCGCCGGCCGGCAGCGCGGCCCGGCGCCAGGCCGGCAGCGGCGTGGTCGCCAGCAGTTCGGCCGTCCGCGAGCGGGAGTCGCGCAGCCCGTACACCGCGCCCAGGCCCACCACGAGCGGCCACCAGAAGGCCAGCAGGTACCTGGTCCACAGGGCCATCGAGGTCCACTGGGCCGTCCACCCGGCGGTGCCCTTCCACCAGATCCCGTCGATCAGGCAGAAGACCGCGAGGCTGCCGCCCAGGACGACGACGCCGGCCCACGGCGCGGCGGAGCGCCGCAGTTCGATGCGCAGCACACGCCCGGTCACCAGGTGCCTCCCCGCTGCCCGGAGGTGTGGAGCAGCGCCGAGTAGCCGCGCTCCAGGGGGCTGTCGCCCGGGTGCTCGGGGCCGCCCGCCGCCGCGAGTTCGTCGGGCGTGCCCTGGAAGACGAGGCGGCCGTCGGCGAAGAGCACCACGTCGGAGCAGGCGGCGGCGACGTCCTCGACCAGGTGGGTGGAGACGACGACGCAGGTGTCGCGGCCCAGTTCCTGCAACAGCTCGCGGAAGCGCAGCCGTTGGGCCGGGTCCAGGCCGGCGGTCGGCTCGTCCAGCAGCAGCACGGCGGGGTCGTTGACGATGGCCTGGGCGATGCCGGCCCGTCGCACCATGCCGCCGGACAGGGTCTTCATCCGGTGGTCGGCGCGGTCGGCCAGGCCCACCCGTTCCACGGCTCGTTGGACGGCCTCGGGGACCTCGGCCTTCGGGACCTCCTTCAGCCAGGCCATGTACTCGACGAACTCGCGTACGGTGAACCGCTTGTAGTAGCCGAACTCCTGGGGCAGGTAGCCGATCCGGCGGCGCAGGGCCCGGTGGTCGCCCAGTCCGGCGACGGAGGCGCCGAGCAGTTCCAGTTCGCCCTCGGCGGGGCGCAGCACGGTCGCCAGTGCCCGGATCAGGGTGGTCTTCCCGGCGCCGTTGGGCCCCAACAGGCCGTGGGCGCCGATGCCCAGGTGGAGGTCGAGTCCGTCGACGGCCGTCTTCTTCCGGCCTGCGCGTACTTTCAGGCCGGCGGCCCGGATCTCCCAGGCGTAGGTCTTCGGCGCGGTGTCGGCCGCGCTCATCAGGGGTGTCATGCGGTGGTCCCTCTCGGGGGTCGGTGGTGGTTTCACAGCGTCGGGTAGGCGTTCCTGCGGATGATCACGGCGCCGCTCGCGAGGGCGAGGAGCAGCCCCCACAGGGGCAGTCGGTCCGGTCGCAGGACGAAGTCCAGGACGACCGGGACGTGGCCGGTGGCCCAGGCGGGCAGCACGACGGCGGCGCCCCAGGCGGCCACCAGCCCGGCGGCGGCGCGGGTCACGCCGATCACGCTGCCCAGCGCGAGGGCGGTGGAGGTGAAGGCCAGGGAGGGCAGCAGCCACTGCGCGGCCGTCGCGGTCCCGGTGAGCCGGCCGCCCAGCAGGAGCGCGGGCAGGACCACCAGGAGCGACGCGGTGGTGCGCCTGAGGAGCAGGGGCAGGCCGGCCCGGGCGGTCGAGGCCGTCAGTTCGTACGCCGGGTCCAGGGCGCGCGACCACGCCGCGGCGACGCCGCACAGCGGCAGTACGGGCGCGATGGCCGACACCGGAGAGGCGTCGCCGAGGAACGCCGGCGGGGCGAGCGCGTCCAGCAGCAGTGCCAGCAGGGTGACGGCGAAGGTCGTCGCCAGCCACGGGGCCGTGGCCGGGGTCAGCCAGGCCGCGGCCCACCGCGGGCGGCGGCGCCGTGCGGGCGCTCGGACGGCCGCGTCCAGCGCCGGTTCCAGGGCGGCCCGGACGGTGTCGAGGAGGGCGGCAGTGTCCGGTGCCTCGGTGGCCACGGTGGCCGCCAGCCGGCTCCGGCAGGTCGCGCAGTTCTCCAGGTGGGCTTCGAGCGCCCACACCGTGTCCGCGGGCAGCGTCGTGTCGCCGCGCGCGTAGTCCTCGATCAGCCGCCTCGACGCGTGTTCCCCGCCGGTGGTTCGCTCGTTCATGCCAGTGCCTCCCGCATCGCGATCCGGGCCCGGCGGGCGCGGGTCTTGACCGTGCCTTCGGGCAGTCTGAGCAGGACGGCGGTCTCCCGGACGGAGAGCCCGTCGAGCACCGTGGCCTGGAGGACGTCCCGGAGTTCCGGTGCCAGTCGCCGCAGGGCGTCGCCGACGTCGCCGCCGACGGTCACGGCGAGCGCCTCCTCCTCGGCCGCGGGCACCACGGCCCGCTCGGCGGCGGCGACGGGTGGCTCGGCGTGGTGGGCGCGGCGTCGGAAGGCGTCGACGAGGCGGCGGGCCGCGATCGTCCACAGCCAGCCGACGGCCGTCCCGCCGACCGCGCTCCCGGCGAACGCGCCGGCGGCGCGCCACACCGCCAGGTAGGTCTCCTGCATGACCTCGGCGACGATCTGCTCGTCGGCGCAGCGGCGGCGCAGCCGTACCGCCAGCCAGGGCGACGTGCGGCGGTACAGCTCGTCGAACGCCCCTCGGTCGCCTCTGGCCACCAGCCGGAGGAGGCGTTCCTCGTCCAGTTCGTCCAGTGCTCTCCTGCGTGATCTCACACCAGCCAGACGCCCGATCCGGCCTGCGGGTTCTGCGTTCGCCGTGACCTGCGTCACGGTCGGAGGGTGTCCCCTCGACGCTCCTGACCGGATTTTCAGTCGGCACGCCGGATCGGTGCCCGCACCCCCGGTAAGGTGATGGATCGTGGCCAGTCGTAAAACGTCGATCATGGAAGCAGCGGCGCGGGTGATCGCGCGGCGCGGGGTGCGCGGACTGCGGGTGGAGGAGCTCGCGGCCGAGGCGGGGGTGTCCACCGCGCTGATCTACTACCACTTCAAGGACCGCACGGGGATCCTCCGGCAGACGCTGGAGTTCATCAACGACCGGGCCGAGCGGTACACGGCCGAGCGCGCCGCGGACGCCGCGCCGCCGACGCCCCGCGAGGAGCTGGAGCAGACCCTGCTGCTGGAGTTCCAGGACACCGCCGAGGTGCGGGAGAACAGCATCGCCTGGGGTGAGCTGAGGGCGAGCGCGGTGTTCGACGAGACACTGCGCGAGGACCTGGCGCGGGCCACCCGGATCTGGGTGCAGGAGATCGCAGAACTGCTGGGCGACGTACGGCCGATGGCCTCGGCGGTCGCGCTGGCCGGGGCGGCGGAGCGGCTGACCGCGCTGCTGGAGGGCCTGAGCACGCGCTGGCTCAGCGGCAGCCTGCCGCTGGCGCAGGCCCGCGCGCTCCTGGCCGAGGCGATCGACGCCGAGGTGGCCCGGCTCGGGCCCTGAGCCGTACGGACCGCTCCGGGGAGCACCCCCCGACCGGCGGGCCGAAGCCCGCCAAGGGCGCGTCGAGACGTCTTCGCGAGTTTGACTGATTTTTCAGTCAGTGCGAGCCTGAAGCTCAGGCAGGGCGCTGCCGCCGGGCCCGCCCCCGTGGCCCGCCCCGTGGTGCGCCGCCGCGGCGCCGAGCGAAGAGTGGAGTCGGCGGCCCCCGGCGCCCTGCCCGGCACCGTCGCACCACCAGGAGACCCTCATGACCCACCACCGCGATGACCGCTCCACCGGGCCGTACCCCCGGGTGCCGGCGGACGACGTCCCGCACGCGCGGACCTGGATGTCCTGGCCGTCCCGCCGGGGCGTGTGGGGGCTGCGCCTGGGCGGCGTCCAGGACGACATCGCCCTGATCGCCCGCACCGTCGCCGAGTTCGAGCCGGTGGTGATGTGCGCCCCCGACGACTGGACGGCGGGCAAGGCCCGCGCCCGGTGCGGCTCCGGTGTCGAGGTGATCACCGACATCCCCACCGACGACCTGTGGATGCGCGACATCGCCCCGGTGTTCCGCCGGGACGGGTACGGCGGCCTGGACGCCGTGGTCCTCAACTTCAACGGCTGGGGCGACAAGCAGGTGCACCACGACGACGCCCGGGTCGCCGAGCGCCTCGCCGCCCGCCGCGGCCTGCGCCACACCTACGCGGACTTCGTCGGCGAGGGCGGCGCCGTCGAGACCGACGGCGACGGCACCGTGATGGCCACCGAGAGCAGCCTCGTCAACAAGAACCGCAACCGCGGCATGAGCCGGGACGAGATCGAGGAGGCCGTCCTGGAGGCGTACGGCGCCGACACGATGATCTGGCTGCCGGGCATCAAGGGCCGGGACATCACCGACGACCACGTGGACGTCACCTCCCGGTTCGTCCGCCCCGGGGTGGTGATGGTCCAGCTGCCGCCGCCGGAGCGCACCGACGCCTGGGCCCGGGACGCCCGCGAGCAGTTCGCCATCCTGTCCACCGCCACCGACGCCCGGGGCCGGCGCCTGGAGGTCGTCCCGGTGCACGGCCCGGACACCGTCCGCTCCCGCAAGTCCGACTTCGTCGACTCCTACCTCAACTTCCACCTCGTCAACGGGGGCGTCATCACCGCCCAGTTCGGCGACGCGTACAAGGACGCCGCCGCCCGGGAGGCGCTCGCCGCCGCCTTCCCCGGCCGCCAGGTGGTGCAGATCGACGTCGACCGCCTGATGGCCGGGGGCGGCGGCATCCACTGCTCGACCATGCACGAGCCGCTGCCGTAGCCGCCGCACGGCCCGCCGAAGAACACCCCCACCGCACCGACCACCAGCCGGAGTACCCGCATGTCCCACGCCCTGTCCCGCCGCAGCCTGATCCGTTCCCTCGCCGGTGTCGGCGCCGGCGTCGGCGCCCTCACCCTCGGCCTCACCGCCTGCGACCCCAACGCCGTCGAAGGCACCGACGGCGCCGTGCCGCCGCCCCGGCCCGGCGGCACCCCGGGCAGCACCCCCGGCGCCGCCCCCGGTGTGCGCCGCTTCGGCGCCGAGTGGGAGAAGCACCTGCGCACCGTGATGTCCTGGCCGGCCTCGGAGAGCGTCTGGGGCGATCAGCTCGCGGACGTCCGCCGGGACGTGGCCGGCCTGGCCCAGGCGATCGCGGCCCGCGAGCCGGTCGTGCTGATGGCCCGCCCCGAGCAGAGGGACGCCGCGCAGCGGGCCTGCGGCTCGGCCGTCGAGGTGGTGCCGGTCGCCGTCGACGACCTGTGGGCCCGGGACACCCTGCCGGTGTTCGTCGAGGAGGGCGGCAAGGTCAAGGGCGTCGACTTCAACTTCAACGGCTGGGGCGGCAAGCAGCGGCACGGCAACGACGCCAAGGTCGCCCGGACGGTGCTGGCCCAGTTCGGCGTGGAGCGGATCGAGACCCGGCTGGTCGCCGAGGGCGGCTCCTTCGAGAGCGACGGGCAGGGCACCCTGCTGGTGACCGAGAGCTCCGTCGTCAACGACAACCGCAACCCGGGCATGAGCCGGGACCAGGTCGAGGCGGAGCTGAAGCGGGTGCTCGGTGTGACCAAGGTGATCTGGCTGGCGGGCGTCAAGGGCAAGGACATCACCGACGCTCACGTCGACTGCCTGGCCCGCTTCGCCGCCCCCGGTGTGGTCCTGCTCGACCAGGCCTTCCCCGGCACCCCGCCGGACGTCTGGTCCCGCTCGGCCGACCAGGCCCGCGCCGTGCTCGCGGACGCCACCGACGCCCGGGGCGGCAAGCTCGAGGTGGTCGAGCTCCAGCAGCCGGACCCGGACCGGATCACCGGGCGCGGCGACGCCTTCGTCTCCTCGTACATGAACTTCTACGTCGGCGACAAGGGCGTCTACCTGCCGAAGTTCGGCGACGCCAGGGCCGACGACCGGGCCCGGCAGGTCCTGAAGCAGTACTTCCCGGGCCGGGAGGTCGTCCCGGTGAGGATCGACGCGATCGCGGGCGGCGGCGGTGGCATCCACTGCGCCACCCACGACCTCCCCGCCCTCGGCTGAGCGGGCGCCGGGCCGACGGGCCCGGGTCCGACGGGCCCGGGTCCGACGGGCCCGGGTCCGACGGGCCCGGGTCCGGCCGGCTCAGACGGCGGGCTGCTGCTGGGTGGCGCAGTGGATGCCGCCTCCCCCTGCGGCGATGTGGTCGATGTCGACCCGGGTGACCGTCCGGCCCGGATGGAGGTCGCCGATGATGCCGGCCGCCCGGTCGTCGGCGGCCCGGTCCCCGAACCGGGGGACGACGAGGCCGCCGTTGCAGACGTAGTAGTTGACGTAGGTGGCGAGGAACTCCTTGCCCGTCCCCCGGATCAGGCCCGCGTCGGGCTCGGGGAGGTCGACCACCTCGATCGCGCGCCCCCTGGCGTCGGTCTGCGAGCGGAGCACCCCGAGCGCCTGCGCGGAGGCGGTGGTCCAGACGTCCGGCGGGGTGTCGGCGGCGGGCCGGTGCAGGACGACGGTGCCGGGCCCGGCGAAGCGGGCGAGCGCGTCGACGTGGCAGTCGGTGATGTCCTGACCGGCGACGCCCCGGAACCAGATCACCTTCTCGACGCCGAGCGATTCCCTGAGGCCCGCCTCGATCAGGTCGCGGGACTTGTCCGGGTTGCGGTTGCCGTTGACCCAGGAGCTCTCGGTGGCCATCAGCGTGCCCTGCCCGTCCACCTCGATGCCGCCGCCCTCGCCGGTGACCGGCGCCTGGAGGCGGGTGATCCGGTAGTGGTCGAGGAGGCGGCGGGCGACCAGGCTGTCCTCGGCGTGGGTCTGCTTGTCGCCCCAGCCGTTGAAGTCGAGGTCGACCCCGGCGATCCCCCGCGGGCCGGTCACGAAAGTCGGGCCGGTGTCCCGGATCCACAGGTCGTCGACGGCCAGTTCGAGCACCTCGACCGAGGAGCCGCAGGCCTGCCGTGCCTGGGCCGCCTGGTCCGGTCGGGCCAGCAGGACGACCGGTTCGAAGCCGGCGACCGCCCGGGCCAGCCCCGCGATGTCCTGCCGGACACCGGGCAGCTGGTCGCCCCAGACCTGTTCCAGCGCCGGCCAGGCCATGAAGGTCCGGGTGTGCGGACCGGACTCGGCCGGCATCGCCCACCCGCCCGCCGCCGGGCTTCCGGACCCGGCCGTGCCCGGGGCCGTGGTCGGGGCCGTGCCGTTCGGCCCGGGCTGCTCCTCTCCTCCCCCGTCGGAGGAGCAGCCGCCGGTCAGCGCCAGCGCGGCGAGCGCGGCCCCGGACCGCAGGAGCGAACGGCGGGACGGCCGGGGGTGCGCCATGGGGCCTCGTTCCGGTTGGTGTCGGGTTCGGCTCCGCAGGCTACTGACCGGAAAGTCAGAATTCGGTCCGGCGCGCACCGGCCGTGAGGGGGAATCCGTTTCCGGCGAGCCGAGGACGCCGCACGCCAGGCCGGGGCGAGTCAGCTGGTGGCCGCCGTGTACAGGGCGGCGATGCCAGTCCGGAGGGTCATGCCGACCCGGGGGCGGAACTCGGGCGAGTGGTCGGCGGGCAGGGCGGCCGGCTTCTGGGCCTGGTCGGTGAAGCCCCGCACGGTCACCTGGAGGGAGGAGCCGCCCCCTCCCCCGCGCCGGCGCGCCATGGCGTGGATCACAACGGCCCCCGCGCGGCGGACGAAATGCGGCGGCCACCTGGGTGGTTGGCACGGATGACCGTTTCCGTCCCGGTGCGAGACCACCGCCAGCCGCAAGGAACCTCCATGACCGGCACCGAGCCCTCCGCCTCCCGCGCCGCCGAGATCCTCTCCCGGCCCGTCACCGTCAACGGGCTGACCGTGCCCAACCGCATCGCGATGGCCCCGATGACGCGAAGGTTCTCCCCCGGCGGCGTGCCCGGCGAGGACGTGCGCTCCTACTACGCCCGCCGCGCCGCCGCGGGCGTCGGCCTGATCGTCACCGAGGGAACGTACGTCGGCCACGAATCCGCCGGCCAGACCGACGACGTGCCGCGCTTCCACGGCGAGGAGCAGCTCGCCGGGTGGGCCCGCGTCGCCGAGGACGTCCACGCGGCGGGCGGCACCATCGTGCCGCAGCTGTGGCACGTCGGCATGGCACGCAAGCAGGGCGACCCGCCGTTCGCCGACGCCCCCGCCATCGGCCCGTCCGGCATCCGGCTGAACGGCACCGAAGGGACCGGGCGGGCGATGACCCGGACCGACCTCGACGCCGTCATCGCCGCCTTCGCCGAGGCCGCCGCGGCCGCCGAGCGGATCGGCTTCGACGGCGTCGAACTGCACGGCGCCCACGGCTACCTGCTCGACCAGTTCCTGTGGGCCGGCACCAACCGCCGCACCGACGCCTACGGCGGCGACCCCGTCGCCCGGACGAAGTTCGCCGCCGAGCTCGTCGCCGCGGTGCGCGGGGCGGTGTCCCCGGAGTTCCCGGTGATCTTCCGCTACTCGCAGTGGAAGTCGGAGAACTACGACGTCCGCCTCGCCGAGACCCCCCAGGAGCTGGAGGCGATCCTCACCCCGCTCGCCGAGGCCGGCGCCGACGCCTTCCACGCCTCGACCCGCCGCTACTGGGTCCCCGAGTTCGACGGCTCCGACCTCAACCTGGCCGGCTGGACCAGGAAGCTCACTGGCCGCCCGACCATCACCGTGGGCTCGGTCGGCCTCGACGGCGACCTCGTCAGCGCGTTCGCGGGCGAGGGCTCCCGGGTCCAGGGCATCGACAACCTGCTCGACCGGCTGGAGCGCGACGAGTTCGACCTGGTGGCCGTCGGCCGCGCCCTCCTCCAGGACCCGCAGTGGGCCGCCAAGGTCCTCGCCGGCCGCTTCGCCGACCTGCGCCCCTACGACTCCGCCGCGGTCCGTACGTTGAGCTGAGCCCGCCTGCCCCCGTCCCCTCCGTCCCAGGGCCCGGCGGCTCCGGCGAAACCGCCCACCGGGCCCTCGATCGCTGCCCGGTCCCCGCCCGGCCGCCGTCCGGCCGCCGCGTGGCGAACAGCCTCGGTCAGAAGTACCCCTCCCGTTTGCGGTCCTCCATCGCCGCCTCGGAGAGCCGGTCGTCCGCCCGGGTGGCGCCGCGCTCCGTCGAGCGGCAGGCCGCGAGTTCGGCGATGACCTGGGCGGGGGTGGTCGCGTCCGAGTCGACGGCCCCGGTGCAGGACATGTCGCCGACCGTGCGGTAGCGCACCCGCCGGACCTCCAGGCGCTCGCCCTCCCCCGGGCCGCCCCAGGCTCCGGGGGTGAGCCACATGCCCGCGCGGGCGAACACCTTCCGGTGGTGGGCGTAGTAGAGCGCGGGGAGGCCGATGCCCTCGCGCTCGATGTACCGCCAGACGTCGAGTTCGGTCCAGTCCGACAGCGGGAAGACCCGGACGTGCTCGCCGGGACCGCACCGGGCGTTGTAGAGCTGCCAGAGTTCGGGGCGCTGGCGCCCCGGGTCCCAGCCGCCGGACCCGTCCCGGATCGAGAACACCCGCTCCTTGGCCCGGGCCCTGTCCTCGTCGCGGCGGGCGCCGCCGAACACCGCGTCGAACCCGTGCCGCTCGATCGCGGCCGTGAGCGGGACGCTCTGCAGCGCGTTGCGGCTGCCGTCGGGCCGCTCCCTCAGCCGCCCGTCGTCGATGAACTCCTGGACGGAGACGACGTGCAGGCGCAGCCCGTGGGCGGAGACCACCTCGTCCCGGTGGGCGAGCACCTCCGGGAAGTTGTGCCCGGTGTCGACGTGGAGCAGTGGGAAGGGCAGCGGAGCCGGGCCGAACGCCTTGCGCGCCAGGTGCAGCAGCACGATGGAGTCCTTGCCGCCCGAGAAGAGCAGCACGGGCCGCCCGGACTCGCCCACCGCCTCCCGGATGATGTGCGCGGCGTCCGACTCCAGCAGGTCGAGCGGGGCAAGCCCCGGACCGCTCGGGCCCGGCCCGCCGCCCGCGTCCGGCCCGTCGCCCGTGTCCGCCCCGTCGGTCGGAGTCCCGTCGGTCGGAGTCCCGTCGGCCGGAGTCCCGTCGACCGTCACGGCGTCCACAGTCCCCGGTCGGTCAGCAGCGCGCGCAGCGCCAGGACCGACTCCGCCGGGCTCTGCCGGTCCGTGTCCAGCCTCAGATCCGGCCGCTCCGGTTCCTCGTACGGGTCGTCCACGCCGGTCAGCCCGGTGAGCAGCCCCGCGCGCTGCCGTGCGTACAGGCCCTTGACGTCCCGCCGGGCGCAGACCTCGACCGGCGCCGCGACATGGACCTCCAGGTACGCCGTCCCCGACCGCTCGTGCCGCCTGCGTACCGCGTCGCGGGCCCGCGCGTACGGGGCGACGACGGGCACCAGCGCGAGGACGCCGTTGCGGGCGAGCAGTTCGGCCACCACGCCCACCCGCCGGACGTTGCGGTCCCGGTCGGCCCGCGAGAAGCCGAGGTCGTCCGAGATCAGGCCGCGCATCTCGTCCCCGTCCAGCACCTCGGTCCGGTGGGCCTCGGCGCGCAGCTGTGCGGCGAGGGCCAGCGCGATGGTCGACTTGCCGGCGCCGGGCAGGCCGGTCAGCCAGACCGTGGCCCCGGGGGAACCGGTGCGGCGGGCGGCGGAGCGGGACGGATCGTTCACACCCGCTAGAACGAGGCCGGTGCCCGGACGACACGATGCCGGGCGGCCCGGAGTGCCCCCGCACCCCGGAGGATCCGAGGTCGTTGGGTACCGGTGTGAGCGCATCCTCGTCCCCGCCGGCCCCGTCCGGGCACGGCCACGACCTCCCGCACCCCCCGAAGATCTTCGGCATCGGCCTGTCACGCACGGGCACCCGCTCGCTGACCGCGGCCCTGGGCGTGCTGGGATTCGACGTCGTCCACTACCCGGTCGACCGGGCCACCCACCGGACGCTGGTGGCCGGCAGCGCGCGGTTCCCGCTGCTCGAATCGCGCGACGGCCTCACCGACATCACCGTCGTGCCGTACTACCAGGACCTCGATCTCGCCTGGCCGGGCAGCAGGTTCGTCCTGACCGTCCGCGAGGAGGAGAGCTGGCTGCGGTCCTGCCGGACGCACTGGGAGCGGCCGGCGCCGGACCGGGGGGACGGCAGGGACGTCCGGCTCGAACGCGAGGTCCAGCACTTCCTGCGGGCCGCGGTGTACGGCTGCCACGCGTTCCACCCGGAGCGGTTCCGCCGGGTGTACCGGCGCCATGTCGCCGACGTGGCACGGTACTTCGCGGACCGGAAGGACGATCTGCTGGTCCTCGACGTCGTCGGGGGCGAGGGGTACGAACGGCTCGCCCCCTTCCTCGGCGCGCCCGTCCCGGACGAGCCGTTCCCGCGCCTCGACTAGCGTGCCCTGCGGCCTTGTCACTCCCTCCTGGCCGTCAACGCCTCGGTGCGGACGGTCTGTTCGAAACGGCCGTCCGGGCCGAAGCCGGCCAGCGCCGCCCGCAGGTCCCGTTCGAAGGCGTCCCTCCGGCGGCCGAGCCGGGCGGGGGTGAAAGCGGAGTGGGAGAACTGGAGGCCGATGACCTCGTCGAGCGTGCGGTCGACGCGGTACGTCCAGTGCCCGGCCGTGACCCGGGGGAAGGGGGAGCGCCGGAGGATCTCGCGGTTCGACTCCCCCTGCTCCGGACGGGAGCCGTCGCCCGCGCCGCCGGGGAGCGTACGGTACCGGTCCCGCACCTCGTCCACGGCGCGGGACCACCCCGTCTCGGACGGTTCCGTGGCCACGAGGACGACCCCGCCCCGGGGGTTGACGAGGCCGTCGAGGTCGGCGAGGACCTGCTCGCGGGACATCCAGTGGAACGACCTGCCCATGACGCAGAGGTCCAGCGGAGGAAGGCCCAGCGCCCGCAGGTCGGAGGAATCTCCTTGTCTCCACTGGATGTTGTCGACGTTCCGCCGTTCGGCGATCGCCCGCCCCTCCCGGAGCATGCCCGGTTCCGGGTCCACGGCGACGACCCGGGCGACCAGCCGGGACAGCGGGAGGGCGAGGGTCCCCGGTCCGCTTCCGAGGTCGAGGGCCGTCTGGGTCCCGTTCAGCCCGAAGTCCTCACCGAGGAGGTCGAAGAGTTCCCGCGGGTACCGCGGCTGGTAGCGGGCGTAGTGCGCCGCACCGGAGGCGAAGATCTCACGCGGGCCGGAGGACACCTGGACCTCCGGCTACCGGCCGGGGTGCGCCGGGCCTGACCACCCAGGACGCGTGGCCCGGAAGGTCCAGCCGCACCACGGGCCCGTCGACCGCCACCGAGAACCCCGGCGGGGGCGGCTCGTGGGCGGGATCCCCGCCACGGGCGGTGAGCAGGACGGCGGACACGTGGACCGATTCCCGGAGCGGCGCCGTCGCCGTCGCCGGGTCCGGGTCCGGGTCCGGCACCGAGGGGGCGGTGGGGACGGCCGAGCAGTACGGCACGGCGGAGTAGGGCCCGAAGGCGTTCGAGCCCTGCCCGTGCCGGACGTGCGCCGCGGTCCACCCGTACAGCCCGGCGATGGCGCTCACCAGCCCGTCGCCGCGTCGCACCGTGGCGTGGGTGCCGCTGACGCCGGCCCGCAGCCGGTCCCGGTCCGCGAGTGCGTAGCCGCCTTCGCGGACCGTGTACCCGACGGGCGCGACCACCCGGTGGACCCGCACCTCCCAGGCGCCGATCACGACGGACACGCTGTCGATGCGGCAGGCGGCCGGCAGCGCGTCCCCGTCCATCCGGGGCCGGTGCCAGGACGCGGCGTAGTGGTCGGTGACGGCGACCCGGTGGATGCGCTCGCGCCGGGAGACCTGCCCGCCCGGCGAGACGACGGCGATGTGGTTGTCGAGGCGCTGCTCCAGGGCGGCGCCGCCGACCTCCGGGCCGGTTCGGGTGGAATAGGCGAACTTCGCGTAGTGCGGGTCGTCGCGGCGCGCGCCCGGCGGTGCGACCAGGTAGTGGCTCCCGTGGTTGAGCAGCCGGACCAGGCCGTCCTCGCGGGTGCCGTGGACGAGGAAGCCGGGCACCGGGAGCGCCGTCGGGCGACCGGCGCGCTCGACCGGCAGCTCCTCCTCGGGGGCCGTCCAGACGGGGTGGTCCGCGGGGAGCAGCAGGCCGAGGAATCCCTTGCCCGCGGCGTACGGCGAGCCGGGGCCGCTGTAGGCCTGGGCGGACGGCCGGAACTCCCCGTACCAGCCCAGTGGCAGCAGCCCCCGCGCGTCGGGCGCCCCGTTGCGGACGAAGTGGCTCAGCGTCGCGCTCGCGAGCCGGCGGGTGAGGCCCGGTGGCAGCGGCGTCGAGGCCTCCAGGGCTCCGAGCCACAGCGGGGCGAGGCAGGCGAACCGATAGGAGAGCGAGCGTCCGTGGTGCACGGGCGCTCCGTCCCCGCCGAAGAGGTGGACGTACTGAGCCAGGTAGGCGTGCAGGCGCTGCCGGTAGACGGCGGCGCGGGCGCCGGCCCGGGGCCCGGCCATCCGGCTCCAGAGCAGCGTGTAGTAGTGGAAGCCCCAGGCGTTGTAGTAGTCGAAGCGCTCTCCGGCCTCGTAGGTCGACTCCCCCTGGTGGATCTTCCCGTCGCGGTGGTCCCGGTAGTCGCCGCGCCGGGTCGGGCCGTCCTGGTACCAGCCGTCGCCTCGGTACCACTCGTCGACGCGGTCGAGTCCGGCCTCGATCCCGGTGCGGTCGCCGAGGGCGCCCACGGAGTCGAGGAACTCCTCCACGACGACCCGGAAGAGCACGTGGTTGTTGTCCCGGGTGCGGCGGCCGACCGCCTGGGAGAACCAGTCGGCCAGGTCCGCCTGTGCGGTCGGGGGCAGCCGGTCCCAGAGCCAGGGCCGGGACAGGTGCAGCCCGACCGCGATGGACGCCGCCTCCACGATCTGCTGGGAGCAGTCGGTGATGTCCGGCCAGCCCCCGGGGCCGTCCCGGCGGGCGCCGGCGGCCAGGCCGCGCGCCCAGTGCTCGGTGCGGCCGGCCGGGTCCGCGCCCTCGGCGCCGGCCAGTCGGACGGCGAGCAGCAGGAAAGCACGGGCGAAGCCCTCCAGGCCGTCGACCTGCGGGCCGGACCAGCTCGGCGGACCGGGTGGCGTCACCGCGGCCCCGTCCGGGCGGGTGAAGGGCGGCAGGGCGTCCAGCAGACGGTCGGCGACGGCCTCCCAATGGGCTCGTGTCCAGCCGGTGTGCGGCGACAGCCGGCGGTCCTCGGGCGGCGCCGGGAATCCGGGCGTCACGGGCGTTGCGGGCGGGGGCAAGGGCGCTCCTCCGGCTGGCGGCTGGCCTCGGGCGGTCGAGGGGGCGGGGCGGGGTCGGGAGGTCGGAGCAGGGAACGTGCGGGGTTGCGGCGCGTATCACCACGTGCACCATAAGTCACAGGCAAGCCGTTCGTCCGGAGACTGGTTCGCTGTCGCTCCAAGCCGAGGAGGCGGGACATGGCGCCCCACCCCGACCCCGCGAAGACCCTCCCCCCAGCCCACCGGGACCTCGCGGGCACGACCTGCGTGATCACCGGAAGCGCGTCGGGCATCGGTCGTGCCGTGGCCCACGCCTTCGTCGACGCCGGGGCCCACGCCGTCCTGGTGGACCGGGACGCCGACGGGCTGCGGCGCGTCGCGGGCGAACTCGCCCCGGCGGCCTCCGTGGTGGTGGGCGACATCGCGCGCGACCCGGACTGCCGGGAGGCCGCACGGGCGGCCGCGGCGACCGGGCGGCCGGTCCGGGCGCTCGTCAACTGCGCGGCGGACTTCCTGGCCCTCGGCGAGGGCGCGGGACCGGCGGACTGGGACCGGAGCCTGAGCGTGAACGTCAAGGGCAGCGCCCTGATGACGTCGGCCCTGGCGCCCCTGCTGCGCGCGGCGCGCGGGGCCTCGGTGGTCAACGTCGCCTCGGTCTCGGGACACATCGCCCAGCCCGGCCAGTGGACGTACAGCGCGGGCAAGGGAGCGCTGCTCGCGCTGACCCGCTGCCAGGCGCTCGATCTGGCCGACGACGGCATCCGGGTCAACAGCGTCTCGCCGGGCCTGATCTGGACTCCGGAGACGGACCGGATGACCGGCGGCGACCGGGCCCGCTGGGGGCCCGTGCTCGGCGACCACCACATCCTGCGGCGGGTGGGGCAGCCGGAGGAGGTCGCGGCCGCGGTGCTGTTCCTCTGCGGACCCGGCGCGTCATTCATCACCGGCGCCGACCTGCCGGTCGACGGCGGCTACCTGGCGATGGGCCACAGCCGGTCGGAACCCGAGACGCTGCCGGGGCGGACGGGCACGCCGGCACGGCCCGCGCGGACGGACTCCCCGGCGCGGCCCCTCCGGGCAGACTCCCCGGCGCGGCCCGCGCGAGCGGACGGGACGCGCGCGTGATGCGGGCCGTCCTGGCGACCGGCAATCCCCGCAAGGCCGCCGAGATCATCGAACTGCTGGCCGGGGTACTGGACTTGACGCCGAGGCCCGGGTGGCTTCCCGAGGTCGTCGAGGACGGGACGACGGTCGAGGAGAACGCCTTCCTCAAGGCCTCGGCCGCGGCCCTCGCGACCGGCCTGCCCGCCGTGGCCGACGACACCGTGATGGAGGTGGACGCCCTGGGACGCGCTCCGGGGCTGCTCTCGGCCCGCTACGCCGGTGAGGGCGCGGGCGAGGCGGCGAACGTGGCCAAGGTGCTCGCCGAGATGGCGGGCGTCGCCGCCCCGCGGCGTGGAGCCCTCGTGCGCACCGTGGCGCTGCTCTGTTACCCGGACGGGCGGAGGGTGGTCAGCGAGGGGACCGCCCGCGGGTGGATCACCGAGCACTGTCTGGGCGACCACGGGTTCGGCTACGACACCGTGTTCGTGCCCGACGACGGCGACGGCCGCACGCTCGGCCAGATGACCGCGGCGGAGAAGGCCCGGCTGTACTGCCGGGGGCGCGCCTTCCGCGGCCTGGCCACCAGACTGAAGAGGGCCGCATGCCAGTCGCGCTAGAGCTCGGCGGACACGCGACGGTCCTGATCCGGGCGGACGCCTTCACCCTGCTGTGCGACCCCCACCTGCACGACAGCTACCGCGGCGGCCTCCTCGGCTTCGCCCCGGCCCGGAGGGTCCGGCCGGAGGCGCTGCCCCGGCCCGACGCGGTGTGGATCTCCCACTCCCACCGCGACCACTTCGACCCCGCCTCCCTGGCCCGTCTCGACCGGGCACTGCCGGTCCTGCACCCCGACGACCCGAGGATCGCGCACGCCCTCCGCCGGCTCGGCTTCCGCGACACCTGCGTGGTGCGCGACTGGACGGTGCTCAGCCCGTGCCCGGGGGTCGAACTGACCTGGACGCCCTCGACGACGGCCGTCCCCGAACACGGACTCTCGCTCCGCACCCGGGACGCCTTCGTCTGGCACATGGTCGACAGCCTGGTCACCCCCGCGTGGGTGGAGCGGCTGCTCGCCGACGGACCACCGCCGGACGTCCTGCTGACCCCCTGCCAGCCGATCGAGGAGACCCGCAGCGTGGAGGGCGTCCCGCCCGGAGCGGACGCGGCCTGGTCCGATCCGCTGACCGCACTGATGGCGCGGGTCCGCCCCGGGCACGTGGTCCCGCTGCCCGAGGGGCAGTACGGGCTGGGCGACGCGGCCTGGCTCAACGGGCACAAGTTCCCGGTGCCGCCCCGCCTGGTCGACCGGGCGCTGCGCGCGGACGACCCGGAGCGCCGGGTGCTGCGCCCCGGCCCGGGGGACCGGCTCACCGTGGCGGGCGGGACCGTGCGGTGGGAGGCGTCCGCCGTCGGCTGGGTGCGGGCCACGGACGAGCCGCGCGACCGCAGCTACCGCCCGGGGAGCTGGATCGGTCCGCTGGCGGCGGAGCGGCGGGCGGACGCGGCGAACACTGACGGCGCGGCGGACGGCGCGGCCGGTGCGGCCGGTGCGGCCTTGGACCGCTTGCTCGGTGGAGCCCCCGGGGCGGGCGCCGAAGCCGTGCCGGTGCCCGCCCTCACCGAGCTCGCCGCGGCCGCCCCCGGACGGCTGCGCGCCACTGCCTACCGCCTCGTCATGGTGGGCGCCGACGCCGAACCCCTGGCGGAGCGGGCCGTACGGCTGGAGGTCGACGGCACGCTGTCCCCGCTGCCGCCGGAGAGCGTGCCGGACATCGAGGTGGCGGTCTCCGCCAGCGATCTGGACGACCTGCTCGACGGCCGGCTCGGCTACTCCGCCGCGCAGTACGGCGGGCGGCTGCGCGAGGTGCGGCCCGGTCTGGCGGCCGATCCCGACGCCTGCCCGGCCGTCGTCACCAGCCGTCACGACCCGGTCCCCGCCGGCGGGGTGGTGGTGCTGTCCGGGATCGGCCTGTTCGCCCTCCTGCTGCGCGCGCGGCTCGGCTCGGCGCTGGTGGAGCTGGACCGCGAGCTCGATGCCCGGCTCCAGGACCGCCCGGTGCGCCCGCCCGCCGCGGCGCGGGCCCGCGTCCTTCCCCCGGCCCTCCCGGCCCAGCCGCTTCCCTCCGCGCCGGAACCGCCTCGCTTCTGGCCGCGCGTCGCCCGCTGCCTGGCGCGCGGCGAGGACCCGTCCGTCGCGTCCGGGACGTTCACCGACGCCGGCCGGGTGCACTACCTCGGCGTCCTCGGGCGCGCCGAGTGGCCGGCCCCCACACCCGCAACCGCGCCCGCACCCAGCTCCGCGTCCCCGTTCTCGTTCTCGCACGGTCCGGACGACGGTGTCGGACTGCTCGTGCTCGCGAGTCTGGTGGAGGCCCAGCCCCATCTCGGCGGCGGGGTGCGGTTCCCGGACGCCTCCTACCGGCAGCTGCTGACGAACATCGAGCGCTCCCCTGTCCGCCGTTGGCGGGTGTCGACGGCGCTTCCCGCCGGGGTGCGGGTGCCCCGGTGGCGCGCGGCTTCCCTGTTCCCCGTCTCGGTCGACCGGCTCCGCGCCGATCTGGCCCGCCGGGGGTGGGACGGTGAGCTGCTCGGCCCGGACGCTCCCCTGCCGGTCGCCCCGGGGAGGGCCGAGCGCGACTGGTGGCTCGGCGTGCCCCCGCCCGAGGGGCCGCCGGGTGACCGGCGGGCCCTGGTCCTGCGGGAGTCGCCCGGGTGCCGGCTGCACGGCCTGATCGAGGCGGCCCCCGACCCGGAACAGCCGGACCCGGACGGCACGGCGGCGCGGCAGCCCGAGTTCCGGGTGTGGGCGGCGCCGCCCTGCCCGCCGACGCCGCAGGAGGCCGTCCTGCACGCGCTGCTCGGCGGCGATGTGCGGTTCTCCTGGCTGCTGCCGCCCCGGGAGACCGTCAGGAAGGCGGGACGGGCGGTCGATCCGGTCGCCTTCGCGGAACGCGTCGCCCTGCTCGCCCTGGCCGAACTGGCGCGCCGGGGGTACCCGGAGAGCGGCAGCGCCTGACCCCGGCAGTTTCCGTCCGCCCCCACAGCTTCCGAAGCTCCTTCCGACCGCGAGGACCGTGATGCTCACCGAACTGCCGCCCCGGCACCGCCCGGACCACCTTCGCGCCGCGTGCGTCGTCCTCGACGCCCAGGGTCGGGTCCTGCTCACCGAGCCGCGGTCGGTCGACGGGCGGGCCGGCCTGCCGTGGGCCGTCGTGCCACCGGGGAGTACGGCCCGGGAGGCCGCCGCGGAGGTGGCCCGCCGCGCCTGCCGGCAGCGGGTGGCCGCGGCCCGGCTGCACTACCTCACCGAACTCCACCTCCCGACCGGCCCTCACAGCGAAGTGCCCCACGACCTGAGGGTGTTCACCCACCACTGGGCAGGCGCCACCCGCCGTGCCGCACCCGGCCCGGAGCTCCGCTGGATCCCGCTGGAGTCCGTCACCGGGGACGGCGACAGGGACGGTGCCAGGGATGGGGTCGGACTCGACCCGGTGGCCGCGCACTGCCTCGGCGAGCTGCGGCGCTCCCGACCCGCCACCGTCACGGACGGGGAGACCCGGAGAGCGGAGGCCCGGACCCTCGCCGAGATCGAGACCGAGGCCCGGCGGCTGATCGACCCCGTCCCCGCCCTGTGGCGCCAGGATGGAGCGTCCCGCGTGGTGGTCATCGGCCCGCCCGCCGTCGGCAAGAGCACGCTGCTGAGGCGGCACACCGCCCGTGCTCCGGGCACCGAGCACGTGCGGGACATCGTCCCGGTGAACCGGAACCAGGGCCGGGGCCGGGGTCCGGACAACTACCTGACCCGCTACCTGCGCGGCGACGACACCTCGGGGTTCTTCTGCCAGATGGAGACCCTGCTGCTGCGGGTCCTGCAGAACCTCCGCACCGACGAGACCGGCGTCATGGACCAGGACGTGCACAGCTCCCTGGCCTACGCCAAGGCGCTCCGGCTGAGCGGTGCCCTGGATGCCCGGCAGTACGAGACGTACTACCGCTACCACCACCTGATCACCTCCGCGCTGCCGCCACCCGAGGCGGTGGTGCACCTGACCGCCCGCACCGACGTGCTGATGCGCCGGCTCCGCCGCCGCGACCGCGTCCTGGAGCGCTCGTTCACCAGCTCCTACGTCTCCCTGGTGGCCCAGTGCTTCGAGGACGTGGCCGAGGAGCTCGCCCCGCGGATCCCCGTCCACCACCTCGACACCTCCGACATGAACCCCGACCAGGTGCTGGCGCGCTTCGAGGAGCTGCTCCCGGCGCGCACCGGCCCCGCCACTCGAAGGAACGACCGACATGACCAAGCCCAAGGCTGACTGGCGCAACCCGGGTCCCGCCCCGACCAGCGGCCCGCTCATCGACACGCTCGGCCGGGTCGGCGGCGACCTGCGCGTCTCCGTGATCGACAAGTGCAATCTGCGCTGCACCTACTGCATGCCGGCCGAGGGGCTGCCCTGGCTGGAGAAGGAGGAGCTGCTCACCGTCGACGAGATCGACCGGCTCGCCCGGCTCTTCCACTCCCTCGGGGTGCGCGACTTCAAGATCACCGGCGGGGAGCCGACCGTCCGCCGGGAGCTGCCCGAGATCGTGGCCCGCGTCTGCGCGCTGGAGGGGGTGGACGTCTCCATCACCACCAACGGGCTGTTGCTGGACCGGCTGGCCCGCCCCCTGCGGGAAGCGGGGCTGCGCCGCATCACGGTGTCCTGCGACTCCCTGATGAGGCACCGGTACGCCGAGATGACCCGCCGGGACGCCTTCGACAAGGTGACCGCGGGGCTGGAGGCGGCGCGCGAGGCGGGATTCGACCCGATCAAGATCAACTGCGTGGTGATCCGCGGCAGCAACGAGGACGAGGCCGTCGACTTCGCCCGGCTGGCCCGCGAGGGCGGCTACGACGTGCGCTTCATCGAGTACATGCCGCTGGACGCGGAGCGCACCTGGGAGCGGGAGAAGGTGGTCCCGGCCGCGGAGACGCTGGCGGCGGTCTCCGCGGCCTACGATCTGACCCCCGTCGCCCAGGACGCGCCGCAGCCGGCCACCGCCTTCCGCTTCGCCGACGGGGCGCCCGGGGTCCTGGGCTTCATCCCCTCGGTGACGAAGCCCTTCTGCGACAGCTGCAACCGGATGCGGACCACGGCCGAAGGGGCCTTCCGCGTCTGCCTGTTCGCGCTGGAGGAGACCGACCTGCGCACCGCGCTCCGCTCGGGCGCCGACGACGCCGAACTGGAACGGCTGATCCGCGAGGCGCTGTGGCACAAGTGGCCCGGACACAAGATCAACCACCCGGACTTCGTCCGGCCCGACCGCAGCATGTCGATGATCGGCGGCTGACCACCGTGAACGGCCGTGTGGTCTCCTTCACCTGGGGCCGGGGGCTGGGCCACGTCTCCCGCCAGATCGCCGTGCACAGCGAACTGCGCGGGCTGGGCCGGGACTCCCTGCTGCTCACCGAACGGGCCCAACGGCTGATCGACGACTACGGCTTCGCCCAGACCGTCCTGCCCACCGACGCCGACAGCCTGGTCGGCGAACCCCTGCACGGCACCGGCCCCCGGGCGGACCACGGCCTCGCCCGGGTCATGGTCGCCCGGGTCCTGCGGCCCGACGACGTGGTGCTGCACGACGTGACGGTGCAACGGGAGTTGTACGACCGGGCCACCCTGCTCGGCTGCCCGCAGTTCCTCGTGCACCGCTTCCAGCGCAACCACCCCGAGCCGCCCGCGTGGGTGGCCCGCCACGCGCCCGCCATCGGCACGATCTACCTGCTGGGCGAGCCGGGGCGGGCGGAGACCGTCCACGGGGTGCGCGTGCTGGGGGTGCCCCACGTCGTCCGGCCGCTGCTCGACGACCGCTCCCCCTGGCCCGAGGACACCCCCGCCCTGCGGATCGCCGTGGTGGCCGGCGGCGGCGGCCACGACGACGCACCCGGCTTCCTCACGGCCGCGCTCCACGGCATCCGCGAGTACGCCCGCCGCCGCGCCGCCACCGACGTCGACGTCCTGGTGCTCACCGGCCCGCACTTCGACGGCGCCGTCCTCGTCCCGCCCGGCATGCCCGGCCCGGTCCGGGTCCGCCCGTACCTGGGCCCCGCCTACGACGTCTACCGCCACGCCCACGCCGCCATCACCCACGCCGGCTACAACACCGTGCAGGAACTGGCCCGCTCCGGCGTCCCGGCCGTCGCCGTCCCCGGCATCCGCGACTTCGACGACCAACGCGTCCACCTACGAGCCGCCGCCAGCCCCAACGTCGTGGTCGCCGCCCCCGACGCCCACACCGTCGCCCGCGCCCTCACCGAAGCCCTCCACCCCCCGACCACGCCCCCCGGCCGCCCACCCGCCGCCCCACCCCGCCCGGCCGACGGCGCCACCCGCATCGCCCACGATCTGATCGCCGCCACGTCCTGACCCGGCGACGCGGCGGCGGCCGTGCTCACATCGTCGAACGGCCTTTCATTTCAACTGCCTTGATATATGGTCAAATCCCCGAGGAGAAGGTCCGCGACCACTTCCTCGACCACTGCGACGCGCAGTTCGGCCATGGAATCGACGAGTCTCCGGTCCCACGGTGCGGGCGTCAGACGCCCCGGGTCGGGGCCCGAGGGAACCCGTGGCACGGCGGCCCGGTAGTCGTCGGCCGCCATCCGCCAGGGGGCGGCGCCGGTCTTGGCCATGACGTGAGCCGCGATCCGGACGCCCTCGCCGTCGAAGTCGCCGTGGTAGCGCAGGGACGCACCGTCGTCGGCGAGTCGGCGCAGCAGGTGGATCACGGCGGTGTTGGGCCAGCCGGAGGTGCAGACCAGCGGCGGGCAGTGGGGGCCGAAGCGGCGCAGGCTCAGGGCGAGCACGCTGGGGTTCTCGGTGATGTGCACGGGTCCGGTGGGACCGGTGAATTCGCCGGGTGAGCGCAGTTGGGCGAGGGTGAGGCTGACGGGGTGGCCCGCTCCGGCGCAGATCCGGGAGATCTCGGCCACCGGGCCCTCTCCCCCGGGGCGGAGACCGACGGCGAGCACGGTGGCCGACAGCTCGTCGTCGGCCACGCCGGCTCGACTCCACAGCGCGCGCCGCCCTTCGGCCGTTTCGGGCATGTCGGTGCCGTACAGCACCGCCAGTGCCCGCAGGACCAGGGAGGAGAGCCGGGTCCCGTCGTCCAGGGCGTGGGAGTCGCCGTCGAGGAGGCGCGCGGCGAGGACCGGTAGTGGCTCACCACCGGCCGGGAGCGCGGCGAGGACGGTCAGCGCCGCGGCGATGAGGCCCCGGGTCCGCTCGGGTGAGCCGTCGACGAGGCCGCCGGCCCGCAGGTGGCCGACCCAGTCCAGCAGGGCCGGCTGGACGGTGACCACCTCGTGGCCGGCCAACCACGCCCACAGGGCCTCGCGTTGGCCGGTCCTGTGGTGGCGCTCGGCGGCCCGGTCGTGGATCGGGCCGAGGATCGCGGTCACCACGTCCCGGACGGGTCGGCCGCAGGCGTCCAGCACGGCACGGTCGAGCCCGGCGAGGGGGATCGTCGGTTCGGCGCCGGGGAGCCGGTCGAGTCCGAGGAGGTCGGCCAGTGCCTCCCGGCCCGCCTCGTCGAGTGGTCCGGACCGTACCCGGCTGACGGGGCGACCGGTCGACAGACGGCCGTGAACGGCCGACCACAGGGGTCGGAGCTCGGGGAGGTCGAGGGGGTGGCGGTCCGTCATGCCGGTTCTTCCGTGTCGGCTTCGTCGGGCAACAGGTCGGTGCCCGTCCAGGTGAAACGGGCACTGGTGACGGCGTCGTCGCCGTCGCCTCCGGTGATCAACTGGTGGACGGCGATGCCGGAGAGCTCCCGGTAGGTGCACCATTCGTGGTCGGAGGTGAGCACCAGGTCGAGGTCGAGTGCCGCGAGGAGGCCGAAGACCTGCCCGCGGTTGACGGTGTCGACGCCGACGAAGACCTCGTCGAGCAGGATCAGCCGCGGAGACTCCGGCACCGCCTCGTAATGGGCGGCCACGGCGGCGAACAGCGGCAGGTGGAGGGCGATGGCCTTCTCGCCGCCCGAGAGCGCGCCGTGGAGCTTCTTGGTGAGCAGCTGCCACCCGGAGCCGTTGGCGCGGTCCAGTTTGACGACGAACTGGTGCCAGGCCGTGTAGTCGAGGACCTCGGCGAGCTGCTCCTCCCAGGTCGCCGCGGTGTTGCGGGTCTTCGCTTCCTCGATCCGGCCCCGGAAGAAGGCGTGGAGGGCCTCACGGTCGGCTTCGGTGATCCGCGCCGGGTCCTTGAGCAGCAGCTCACGGGCCGTCCGGGTACCGGCGGGCAGGTCGGGGTGGATCTGCCACACCAGACGGACGGCCACCCGCGAGGCAGTGCGGATCCCTTCGAGGTGGCCGTTCATCCGCTCGACGAGTTCACCGGCCTGACGGATCCGGGAGGCGAGGTGGCGGCGCGTGTCGCCGGTGAGGGTCCGGTCGAAGAGGCCGCGTTCGGCCGCGGTGATGTCGTCCTGGCCGCGGTCGCGCTCACCGGTGAGGATGGCGAGGAGGCCGGTCGCGCCGACCCGGATGCCGTCGACGGTGGCGGTGAGGACCTGGACGTCCTCCTCCGCTTCGAGTTCGAGGTCGGCGCGGCTGCTGAGGCTCTGGCGGGCTCGGTGGACGGCCTCGGAGAGACGGTTCAGGGAGTCACCGAGGTTCCTGGCGCCGTGCGGCAGGTTGGGCCACGCGGCAGCGGTCTCGCGCGCCGCTTCGAGGGTGGCGCGGGTGCCGTCCACGGAGGTGAGGACGAGCCCGAGGCCCGCGTCCTCGGGGAATCCGAGGACGCACAGGCGCCGGAAGCCATGGGCGGCCTCGTTCCGGGCCTCGACGGCCCTGTCGCGCAGGGCCTCGTCCTGGGCCGCGGTGGCGCCGAGCGCGCCGATGCGGCCTTCGAGCGTGAGAAGTGCCTGGGTCCCGGATTCGAGGTCGCGGCGAACGCGGTCGAGGGACTTCCGGAAGTCACTGATGCGGGCGGCCACTTCGCGGTAGTCCGCACCGACGGTGCTCTCGACCGCCCGGAGCGTGGAGCGGAGCCCACGGGCGGCGGCCTCGGCGGTCTCGGCCTCCGCCAGGCCCTCGGTCGCAGCCCCCCTCGATGCCTCGGCATGGCCGCGCGCGGAGTGCCAGGCCTGGTGGGCGGCTGTCCAGGCGAGATGGGCGTCGAGCCAGACGTCGGCCTGTTCGCGCAGCGCTTCGACGGCCGCGGCGGTCTTGTCCAGGGCGGCGCGTTCGGTCGGCAGGGCATGCTCGGCAGAGGCGACGGCGAGTGCGCGCAGCGCGTCCGCGACCGCCTTCTCCTGCCGCGCGAGCTGTTCGACGGCCTCCCGCACGGCGTCCTCCCGAGCGCCCACCTCGGACTCGGCCCGGTCCCAGACGCCCTTGGCCTCCTCCACCTCCCGGTGGTGCGGCCGGGAGCGGAGGTCGGCTTCGAGGCGCGTCCGGCGGTCGGCGAGGGCGTGCAGCCGCGTCTCGTAGCCGACGACGGCGGTGTCGGCCTCGGCCAGTTCGGTGGTGAGTTCCGCGATCCGCCGCTGCCGGGCGCGTTCCCGGGCCGCGGCGCCGATGTGGCTGGACTCCTCCTTGGCCCAGGAGCCGACCGCCATCGCCAGCCGCCAGCTTCCGTCGGCGCCCACGACGGCCGGGTGGTCCGTCGTCAGTGCGGGGCCGTGGGCGATACCGGCGAGCAGCCGCCGCACCCGGGCGGGCGACACCGGGCCGTCGGGTTCCGGAGCCAGGACGTCGAGCAGCGAGGGGCCCGGTGCGGGCGCGGCCGCTGCCGGATCGGCCAGGACGTCGTGCCCTGCGACGACGAGACCGCCGTCGGGGGTCATCCAGGCGTCGAGCAGGCCGGCCGCTTCGAGGGCCGCTTCGATGCCGGCCTGGTCGGCGGGCGGAACATCCGGCCGGAAGGCCAGCAGACGCCACAGTGGCGCCCCCGGCAGGACCGACCGGTCGGCCGTGCGAGTCCGTGGTGGCACCGGCGGGAGATCGGCCGCGGCCGCGATGCGTTCCAGTTCCCGGAGGACCCGGTCACGCCCGGCGCGGGCGTCGTCCCGGCCGGCGCGGGCGGTCGTCTCGTCGGCGGTGATGGAGCTCTCCGCCGCCCGGGCCGCGGCTTCGACCAACACGAGGACATCGGTCTCGACGGCGGCACGGGACGCGAGTTCCTCGGCGTCGTCGATCGGGAGTTCCGCGCAGTCCTCCCTCGCCCAACGGCGCAACAGGACGGCGTGGGCGTCGACGGCGGCCTGGTGGGCGCGGGCGTTCCCCTCGCGCTTCGCGGTCGCCCCGGTCAGTCGTTCGCGCGCCGAATCGAGGTGCCGCTCCGCCGTCGTCCGGCCCGCGAGGGACCGCTCGTGGCGCTCGACGGCGGCTCGGACGTCGGCGATCTGGTAGTGCCGCGAGACGACCGCACCGCGCAGCAGACGGCGCGCCGTACGCCCCTGCCCCTCGTTCTCCCCCGACGGACCCGGTGCGGTGCCGAGCACCGTCTGCACCTCGGCGCAGACGGACTCCATGGCTGCTCGCCGCGCCGCGCCACGTGCCTCCTCGCGAGCGGCCCGGGTGTGCTCGGCCCGCTGGTCGGAACGCAGCCGCGCGTCGTCGGCGCGCCCCGCGTCCTCGTCGGCCGCCCGAACCTTCCGGTCGGCGGCGGTACGGGCCCGGGCGGCGGTCTGGTCGGCCTGCTCGCTCCTACGACGGAGCTGGTCGAGCTCCTGCCCCTGCCGGTAGACCTCGGAGTCGAGCAGCCCCTCGATGGCGCCCTCGATCTCCTGCCGCCCGTGTTCGAGTTCCTGTTGCGTCCGGTTGCTCTCGTCGCGCTCACGCACGGCTCCCGCGTGCGCCTCCCCGCTTTCCCTCGCGACGCGGGCGAGGTTGTCCATCTCGGTCGTCGCGGAGATGAGACCGGCCGCTCCGGCACGCAGGACGCGCTGGGCGTAGCCGCGTTGCTGGTTCGCGACGGCGGTGGCCGCGGCTACCTCGTCGTCCAGTGCCTTCAGGTGCTCGCGCTGGCGGTCGAGGCGCTCGAAGCCCTCGGCCAGTTCGGTGATCTCGCCCTGGCCGAGCGGGGGCAGCGCCCGCGAGAGCAGCGAGGACAGCAGCGACGGATCCAGGCGCTCCGAGAGCTTGGGGGTGCGGAGCTGGAGCAGCGCGGTGATCAGGGCGTCGAAGCGCTGCTCGCTCAGCCCCGGGAAGAGCGTGCCGCGGACCGTGCTGCGGTAGTCGGTGGGTGACCCGTGCAACTCGCCCTGGCCGTGCAGGGCATCGGCCAGGGCGGCGCGGGTGAGCGGCTGGCCCGCGTCGTTGACCAGGGAGAGACCTCCGGGGCGGTCGATCCGCGCGCCGGTGGTGAAGTAGTCGACGGTGACACCGGTGGTGTGCGTGCTGGCCTGGAGCCTGGCGCCGCAGGTGAACCACCCGGGATCGCCGTCACCGCCTTCGTCGTCACGGACGAACTCCAGCCACACGTACCCGACGCGGGTCTTGCCCGTGGCGCCCTCCCCCATCAGGTTCCAGTGCATGGTGCGCTCGGAGCCGCCGAAGGTGGACAGCCGGTTGGGTCGAAGGCTCGCGTCGAACAGGAACGGCAGGAGCACCTCCAGTGCCTTCGACTTGCCGGTGCCGTTCTGCCCCCGCAGGAGCAGCCGCCCCTTGTGGAAGGTGAAGGTCTCGTCGTAGTAGCGCCAGACATTGAGGATGCCGGCCCTGGAGGGCCGCCATCGCGCGGCTGCGGCCGTCGTCGGGGACGCGGGGCGCTGCGGTGGCTGTGTCACGGTCATCGGAGGTCTTCCCTGGTCAGGTTGCGGGACCGTCGGTCACGGTGGTCCGGTACCGGAACGCCGCGGGCCGGGAAACGGTGCGGTCGCCGATCCGGCGGGCCAGGCCGAAGTCGTCGAGGACACGAAGGGCATCGGCCGTGAGCCGCTGGGCGCCGTCCTCGGACTGGTAGCCCTTCGCCCACCGCGGGAAGCGCCGCAGCAGCGTGTTCGCCTCGGCCTCGAGCTGTTCCGGTGTCAGCCCGTCCGGGGCGGCCGTCAGCGGTTCCAGCAGGAGCAGGGCGGCGACGCGGGCCGTCGCGGAGTCGTCCGGGAAGCGGCTGTCGGTGGCGATGGCCTCCGGGTCCACGAACAGCAGGCCGTCAGCCCGTTCCTCCAGCACGAAGCCGCCCTGCTCGGCGGCGCGCCTGACGATCTGGCGCCCCGTCGGCGAGGCCAGGTAGGCCAGTTCGTCGGCGCCGAGTTCGTCGTGGTGCAGGACGGGATCGTCGAGGAGGCGCCGGAGCACCGAGTGCCGCAGCCGGAGGTTGCGCTGCGCGTCGGAGGCGTCGGCCCCGCCGTACCGGCTCTCGCGCACCGTGCCCCGCAGGAGTTCTTCGAAGCGCAGCGGCACGTCCTGCGCCGCAACGGCCAGCCGGGACGGGCCGACGGGCGCGGCGAGCAGGCGCATCAGGACGGTGGCGTCCACTCGGTAGAGGACCTTGGCCTGCGCCGAGTCGACGAAGCTCTCCGTGACGCCGTCCACGGTGAGGAGCGCGCCGTAGGCCTCCAACAGCTTGAGCACGTCCACGAACGCCATGCGCTCGGACTTGCCCGCCGTGTCGAAGGGCGGCAGTGCCTCGTCGGTGGCACAGGCGTGGACGACCCGGTCGGCGAGCAGGCCGACCGTCGTGACCGGGACCGGAAGCAGCTCGGCCGCGACGACGCACAGCAGCGTGTAGCGGCGGCGGTCGAACGGGGCCTTGCCGGACCGCAGCCGACGGGCGGGGCGCGAGGCGTCGGGCACCTCCCGGATCTTGAGCAGGCGCGCGTACCCCAGACGCGGCTCCACCACCAGCTGCCAGCCGCAGTTGTAGTCGAACCACTTCGTCAGCGGGTCCTGGCGGCGGCGGATCAGCTCGAAGGCGGGCGGGTCACCGCGCTCGGTGATCAGCGGTAGGCCGAGGAGCAGTCTGATGCCTCGGGCTATGTCCTGCCGCTCGGCCAGGACCAGCTGGTTGGCGAGGGTGCTCATGTGCCGCTCCTGGTGGTGTTCATGCGCTGTCCTCCCGGATGGCCGCCCGCGGTGCGCTCGGGCTCCGGATCTCCACCAGGTAGTCGGGCCCTTCGAACCGGCCGTGGGAGGTCCGCAGGACGGCCCGTCCGCCCTCGGGAGACGGCCGGAGCACGATCTCCACGCGGCCGTCCGAGGTGACCGCCCGACGTGCCCCGCCGGCGTCCGGTCGTACGGCCAGCGCCCGGCCGAGGAGGTCGAGCAGCCGCTCGAAGACGGTGTGGTCCAGCACGCGGAGGTCGGAGAGCCGCACCGGGCCGTCGGTTCCCAGGACGTCCCAGGCCGCTTCGAGTTCGGCCCGCTCCTTCCGGGCCCGCTCGGCCCGGGCCGCCTTGATGCCTCCGACGTCGCGCACCTTCCCGGTGCGGGTGAACCGCTCGGTGCGGCCGCTGGTGCGCAGCAGCGCCGAGACCTCCACCGGCGGGGTCTCGGCCCAGCTGCCCGACGACGGCACCGACTCCGGATCGGGGTGCGCGAGATGGGCGTGCCGGGCCGGGCCGAGGCCGAAGGCGGCCGACCACAGGCGGTGCAGGTCGTCCTCGCCGGGCGCGGCGGCGAACCAGCGGGCCAGCTCCCGGAAGTCCTGGACGGCACTGGTGGAGCGGCGCCGTGACTCGGTGATCCGGTCGAGGACCTGGAGGAGCGTCACGATCGCCCGCCGCGCCACGTCGTGCAGCTGCTCCACGCGGGGCCGCGCCCCGTCGGCCGGCCGGAACCAGGACCGGAGCCCCTCCCAGCGCGCCCGGCGCCGCTCCAGCCAGGCCGGCGCGGGATCGCCGTCGGCGACCGGCGGCAGCTCGGCACCCCGCAGCGCCCGCGCGTGCAGCAGGCTCACTCCGCGCCGCTCGACGCGCTCGACGGCGGTGGCGACCGCCTGGCCCCGCTGGTCGAGGTTGACGAGGAACTCCTGGAGATAGGCCACCGTCGCGGCCTTCACCTCGCGGAAGGTCGCCAGGTCCGCGCCCTCGGCGCGCAGCAGGCGCTGCAACTCGCCGTTGAACGCCTTGGTGTTGGCCAGAAGCGCCTCCAGGTGCCCCTCCAGCTCCTGCAGCGTGGTGAAGACCCGGCGGTCCGAGGACGTGGAGTCGCCCAGCAGGACGTACAGCTCGTCGAGCCGGTCCGTGATCGCCTCCAGCACCGCCGTCTGGAGCGCCCCCGTCGAGGCGAGCACCGACAGGGCGTGCTCGACCCCGGCGAACGCGGCCTCACCACGCCGGGTCAGCGAGTACTGGAGGTTGCGGCGCTCGTACTCCTCGGCGGTGCGGTAGTTCTCCGCGTGGTTCTGGACGACGTCCAGCAGCTGCCACTCCCTGAGCTTGCGCAGCGCCTCCTGGAGGTCGTCGTCATGGATCGCGTCGAGCCAGCCCACCGTCCGCAGCCGGGTGCGGACCTCGTCCAGCCCGAGCGCGGTCTCCAACCGCTCGTTGGCCGCTCCGAAGGCCTGGAGGATCGCACCGTAGAGTTCGGCCCTCTCCCCCGTCGTGAACCGGAACATCTCCGGCGGTACCCTGCGCAACGGCTCTCCCCTCCTCCCCGTCGGGCGTCACAGTACGTGGACGCACGCTGCTTCTCAACGCGGCCCGGACCGGTGCTCAGCGCGTTCCAGGTGCGTCATGACCACCTGGTGGGCGCGCCAGCCGTCCGGGAACTTGGGTGGGACGTCCAGGTGGATCGGGCTGCTTCGGGGGTGCCGGTCGAGGAGGTCGGTGATGCCGGCGCGGGCCACCACGATGCAGGCGAACCGGTGCCGGGAGAGCAGGACGCACAGTCGGCCGGTCTCCATGTGGAAGGCGGAGGCGTCGGGGCGGCCGGAGAGCGGGTGCCAGACCAGGGTCACGTCGAACTCCCGGCCCTGGAGCCGGTTGGCGGTGTCCACGGTGATCTCGGTGAGGCCCCGTTCCGCCAGCCTTGCCCGCACCGCGTCCACCTGGACGGTCCGCGCCGCGCCGATCGCGATCCGGGCCTGCGCCAGCGGTTCGCCGTTGACCAGCGCGCCCCGTTCGAGCAGCCGGGACGCGGTCGAGGCGAGCGCCTCGGCCATCTGGGGGTCGTGGTCGAGGGTGTGACGTCCCGGGAGTTCGAGGTAGCCCCAGCCGGAGTCGGCGGCCCGGGCCAGCACCGGGTCCTGCGCCACCGGCCGATGGGGCAGGCTCCCGTAGGTCAGCACGCGGTCGCTCGCCGTGGTGCCGGACTCGAAGGGGTAGTACGGGTAGAAGGCCTCCGCCACCAGGGGCGCGGCCATCTCGGGCAGCCGCCAGGAGATCGGCAGTTGGTGGCGGAGCAGGTCGGGTTCGTGGGCGAGCGTGACGTCGACGGCGTTGCGCAGCGGATCCCAGCTGAGGCCCTGCCACCGGTCGGTGTCCACGGTCGCGAACGGGTCGAGCTGGCCGGGGTCCCCCACGAACAGCACCTGGGAGTCGGGCGCGTCGAACAGCGGCGCCGCCGCGAGCAGGGCGTCCGAACGCATCTGGTAGGCCTCGTCGATGATCGCCCACCGCCAGGTGCCGGACTTCTCCGCGTCCACGTGCCGCCACTTGGCGGCCGTCGAGACCACGACCGGCAGGTGACGCAGGGCGTCGATCCCGGTGTCGCCGGAGACGTTGGAGTGCCGGGTCACGCGCTCCGGCAGGGCGAAGCCTGTCTTGTGCAGGCGGCCCACCGGCAGTTCCGGGTGCTCCCTCGCGATGTTGTCCACCAGGTCGTCGACCTGCTCGTTGGTCTGCGCGACGATCATCACCTGGTGGCCGGCGCCGGTGAGGTGCCCGGCGGCGCGCTTCACCAGGGTGGACTTGCCGGCGCCGGGCGGGGAGTCCACCACCACGCCCCGCCCGGTGGGCCGGTCGAGGTCGGCCAGGATCCCGGCCACCGCGCGGTCGGCCCGGACCCCCGGGCCCACCGCCTCGTCGGCGGGGGTGCGCGCGGCCGGGATCGCCGCCGCCACCGTCGTGGTGTCGTTCACGCCCACTCCTCCTCGGCGTCCTCGTCGGTCGGTTCGTAGGGCACCGGCGGGCCTCCGTGGGTCCACGGGGTGTTCTCCTCGGCGGGCAGTTTCGCCGGCCGCGAGTCGACGCCGAGCGTCGTGTAGGTCACCGTCTCGCCGGTCTCGGCGAGGGCGCCTTCCGGTGCGGGCGGCCTGCGCTTGTTCGCGAAGCCGCCGGAGAGTTCGAGGGTCACCAGGTGGACCCCCTCGTGCGGGGTGAGGTCGATGATCTGGGCCGGCTGCTTCAGACGGCCGGGCGACTTCACCTTGGTTCCGACGGTGAGCCGTACCGGGCGCTCGCTGCGCACCGTGATCGTCGGACGCCAGACCGGGGTCCTCTTGCCGGGCTCGAACCGGTCCTCGTCCCGGGCGACGACGGTGCCGCTGAACGCTTCTCCGCTCAGCTCGTACTCCGCCATCACCAGCGGGTCGTCGTAGGCCCGCTGGGTCTGGTAGCGGGACGTGTCGTCCTCCAGCAAACCCAGCCGCCGGGCCGCGCCCACCGCGCGGTCGCGCTTGCCCTGCGGGTGGCCGTGCTCCTCCAGGTAGGCCGCGTAGTCGGAGAACCGCCGACGGTCGCTGGTCCACCGTTCCTCGACGTGTCCCCCTTCGGGCAGGGCGCGCGCCAGGCCGACACCCCGCCAGACCAGGTCCCAGGTGGGCCGCAACTGCTCGCACAGGGCGCGGTCGATGCGCTCGCCGAACCGCTCCCGCACCCGTCCCTCGGCTTCCGCGTGGCGGGTGAGGAGGTCGTCGAGGAGCGCGTCGAACCCGGCGTCCGTGGCAGGTCCGGCAGGCGGCCAGAGCAGCGGGTTCTCGGTCTCCCGGGCGGCTTCCGCCCCCGTACGGCCGTCGGGCGGATCGATCCAGGCGACGACGGACGCCAGGTGGGAGTCCTCGGCGGAACTCTGGCCGGTCGCCCAGTGCGCGGTGAGCACCCGGCTGACGGCGAGCATGGCACTCGACCCCGGGAACTCCGCCCGGCCCTCGAACCACGTCAGCCACTTGCCGAGCTTCGGCACGTCGGGATGGACGGCGTGCGGTCCGTCGGTGCTGCGCAGCCGGGTGAGCCGGCCGAGCCGGCGGAGGTAGGCGATGCCTTCACCGTTGGGGACGAGCAGTTGCGGTGCGCGGCAGGCCTGTTGGCGCTCCTCCGCCTTCTCGCCCTTGCCGACGGTGTAGGTCTCGGCCTCCGCCAGGCACTCCTCGAAGTAGGGAAGCAGCAGGGCCGCCAGCTCCTCCGCGAACCGGAACCGCTGGACCCGGTCCCTGGGCCGGCGGACGGTCAGCAGGGTCGGGTGGCCCGGGTCAGTACCCGCCAGTGCGGCCAGCGGTGCGCAGGCCTCTCCGGCGAGGGTCAGCGGCACCAGGACGAACGGGCGGTCGTCCAGGTGGTGGTGGCGGACCGTGGCCAGGGGCTGGGCCCTGCCGGTCTGGGTCGCGCGGAGCGTCGCGACCGTGGCAAGCATGCTCATGCGGTCTCCTCGGTGCGCAGCCGGAAGAGCCGGTCGGCGGCGATGAGCAGTTCGACGGTCTCGGCGTTCTCCTCGCCGGGCGGCAGACCGCTGTCGAGGTAGGCGAGGGCCGTGCCGGTGGAGTCGATTCCCGCCAGGGCGTTCCGTACGGTGCTGCCCAGCCGGGCGGGGTATCCGTGGGCGTCCGCCTCGTCGCGGCAGTGGTGGGCCATCTCGCAGAAGGAGAGGCAGTCGGGGACGTAGGAGGCGGGCAGCTGCTCCACCGACTCGTGGAGCACGGCCGGGTCCCGGTCGATGTCGAGGGTCGCCGTCGCCGGCAGGCCGCGCGCCAGGTCCTCGGCGCGCCGCAGCCGGTTCAACTGGAAGTCGAGGGCGGCGAGTTCCTGGCGCAGGTCGATCCGGCTGAGGCACGGCCGGCTGGAGAAGTCCTTGGGGCAGACCAGCAGGAAGGTGTCGGCGATCTGCTCCGGATCCAGCCCCGCGGCCGCGAACGCGTGCCGCAGCGCCAGCACGTGCACGGAGGCCTGCTTCGCGGTCTGGGCGACGGCGCTCGGATCGGCCTGACCGTCGATCACGGGGAACGACCTGATCGCCACGACGTGGAACCTGCCGTCGATCCGGTGGGTCAGGGCATCGGGTTCCAGGTAGGCGAGTCGGCCGGCCACCTCCACGGTGAGCACCGGGCTCTGCAGGATCAGCCGCTCCTCGTCACCGGCGGCGATCCGCTCGATGACACCGCGGGTCTCCCGTTCCCGGACTTCGAGCGAGGTGATCCCCCCGACCTCGCCGAGGTCCTGGAGCTTGGCCTCGTCGACCGGTACGCCGAGGTCCTCCCGCAGCAGCCGGATCAGTTCGGCGTACGAGCCCCAGCGCACGGTGGCCTTGAACGCTTCCTCCCGTGCGATGGCGAACGGCGACTGGCCGAAGCGCGGTTCATGGCCCAGCCGCCGGGCCAGAGCGGTCTTGTCGACCCCTGAGGCGTCCAGGACGGACCGCCGGGCACAGGCCGGATTCGCCGTGAGCGCGGTGATCTTACGGGCGGTGTACGCCAACGGCGGCCGCGCGCCGCGGAGTTGAGCCAACCGGTCGGGCGGCTCGGATGAGTGGGAAGGCATGGCCTCTCTTCGTTCCGGGGTGGCGCCGATCTCCTGAGGTTCCGATGCGAATGCGGGACCCCGCGACTACAGGACCCCTCCCCCGCTGCGGAGGGCGTCATGGAGTTCCCTCGCACCGAAGAGCTGCTGTACGTCGCTGAGTTGTTCGCGTGCGCGGCGAGCGGCGTCGATCCGCTCCCGGTTCCCCTCGCCCTGGTGGACCTCCGCCTCGGCTCGCGCGGCGGAGAGCACCCGCTCCGGGTCGGGCCGCGGGGCCTCGCCGTGGGCGCCCGGAATCGTGAGCGCGAAGCGGCGCAGCAGCCGCCATGCCGCCTCGGACGGCGGATTGCCCGCGTTGTCGAGGCGCTGGATCTGCTCGGCCGTCCCGATCGCGTGCCGAAGGAAGTCGGCCCGCGGGCTGAGCGGAGTGATCAGGCGCTGCTCCAGCGACCAGACCGAGACCGCGAGCAGGCCACGGGCCGCGGTGAGGCGGTCGTGGTTGATCGCGGCGCAGATGTAGTAGGGGCGGGAGTAGCCCTGCGCGGTGAAGGAACGCTCCTCGTCACGCCGCAGGGAGGCAAGCTTGGTGGCGACCAGCGACTCGGAGAAGAAGGCCTCGTACACCGAGGAGATGAGCTTCGGCGAGGCGGGCGCGCCGAGGATCGTCAGCGACTGGTAGACCTGCTCGCGCACCGGGACGGCTCCACGACCGGGCAGGCTGGGCGGCCGTTGCTCGCCCCGCACCGGCGGCGTCACGGCAGGCGGCCCCTGGAGGGGCTCCTCCGCGTCCAGTGCGGCTTCCCACTCCGCTTCGACCTCACGCAGTTCCTTGCGGATCCGCGCGCCGGCGGTCGAATCGCCGGCACGTCGCGACTCCCTCAGTCGGGCGCGCAGAGCCGTGAGGCGCTGTTCGAGTTCCTCCACTGATGCGGCCATGCTCCCAGACTAGTGCATGGTCCATCATTTTCCAAGAACAACCAAGGTCACCCAAGGAACTCACCCAAGCTTTTCCAAAGCTGTGCGCTATCATCGTCGCCAGGCACCGGTCGCTCCATGGCGGCGAGGCGTGGTGCCACCGCCGCCAGAAGGAGAAGCATGGTCAAAGGCACGCAGGGACGGGGTACCGGTGGCCCCGCGTCCACCGCATCGGCGAACCCGCCGGGCGGCGGCGCGCCCGGGCGCCCGTCCCGTTGGCTGGCGCCGACGGCGGCCATGACCGCCACGACCGCGGGCCCGACGGTGGCGGGCCTCCAGGGCAACACGACCATCGCCGTCATCTCCGCCGCGCCGGGCCTGGCAGTCGGCCTGCTGTTCTTCTTCGGGGTGGTCTGCCCGGCCGTATGGTCGAGGAAGCCCCAGCGCAGGCGAGCGGCTCTCAACGCGATGAACGCACTCATCGGCCGCAGCCCGCTGACCACACCCGAGCCGCCGTAGGCCGTGGGGTCAAGGGCGAACGAGCGCCCCGACCCCACGGACCCGCCGGCCCGGACCGCCTCTTCCCGCCCTGGCGACCGACTACCTTCGGCGCCGCGCCCGGTGGGCGGCGATCAGGTCGCGGTACCAGCCGTAGGAGGCCTTCGGGGTGCGCCGCTGCGTCGCGAAGTCGACGTGGACGAGGCCGAAGCGCTGGCTGAACAGGCCCTCCGCCCATTCGAAGTTGTCCAGCAGCGACCAGGTGTAGTAGCCGCGGATGTCGATGCCCTCGGCGGCGGCGCGGGCGAGGGCGTCGAGGTGGGTGGCCATGAAGTCGATGCGGGGCTGGTCGGGGTCGGTGGACTCCTCGACGGAGCAGCCGTTCTCGGTGATGGTGACGGGCGGGAGGGCCTTGCCGTACAACTCGCGGAGGTTGAGCAGGAGTCGGGTGAGGGCGTCGGGGACGACGGGCCAGCCGAAGGCGGTGTGGGGGACGCCGGGGATGTCGACGAGGTCGAAGGGGAGGCCGGGTTCGGTGGGGGCGGCGACGCGGGTGGGGTTGTAGAAGTTGAGGCCGAGGCCGTCGAGGCCGGGGGTGTGGATGAGGTCGAGGTCGCCGTCGCGCACGGCGCCGTGGATGTCGTCGGGGACGCCGAGGGCGGAGAGGTCGGGGTAGCGGCCGAGGAGGACGGGGTCGGTGAACAGGCGGTTGTGGAGGGTGTCGTAGGCCGCGGCCGCGGCGAGGTCGGCGGGATCGGGCGAGGCCGGTTCGACCGGGGTCAGGTTGTTGGAGAGCATCGCCTCCAGGCCGCGGTCGTGGAGCACCGACGCGGCCAGGCCGTGGCCGAGGAGCTGGTGGTGGGCGGCGGGGAGGGCTTCGAACATCAGGGTGCGGCCGGGGGCGTGGGTGCCCAGGGCGTAGCCGAAGACGGTGTGGACGAAGGGCTCGTTGAGGGTGATCCAGGCGGGGACGCGGTCGCCGAGGCGGTCGGCGACGATCCCCGCGTACTCGGCGAAGCGGTACGCGGTGTCACGGTTCAGCCAGCCGCCGTGGTCCTCCAGGCCCTGCGGGAGGTCCCAGTGGAAGAGGGTGGGCAGCGGGGCGATGCCCGCCTCCAGCAGCGCGTCCACCAGCCGGTCGTAGAAGGCGAGTCCGGCGGGGTTCACGGTTCCCGCACCCGTGGGCAGGACGCGGGACCAGGCGATGGAGAAGCGGTAGCCGTCCAGCCCGAGGCCCTGCATCAGCTCGATGTCCTCGGGGTACCGGTGGTAGTGGTCGCAGGCCACCGCGCCGGTGTGCCCGTCCCGTACGGCGCCGGGGCGGGCGGCGAAGGTGTCCCAGACGGAGGGGCCGCGGCCGTCCTCGCCGACCGCTCCCTCGATCTGGTAGGCGGCGGTGGCGGCACCCCAGCGGAAGTCCGCCGGCAGGTCGAAGCGGTCGGGCATGACGGCCTCCTGACGCGAGACGTGAGGAGAACTCATGGTAGTGACACGACGCCGGAACGCCAGAGCGGTGCGCCGAGCCTGTCACTGCCAGTGGTAGGCAGGCCGGGGGTAGGCACAGCCGGGTTCTGGCTGATCGACAGCGGTCGCACCAGGCTGGGACCATGACAACCGATACGGCCGTCGTCCCGGCCCCGACCGCTTCCGTCCGCATGACCGGCCGCCAGCTCACCGTCCTGGTGGTCCTGCTCGCCTCCCAGTTCATGATGGCGGCGGACTTCTCGATCCTGAACGTGACGCTGCCCCGGGTCGGTGTGGACCTGGGGTTCACGGCCGGCAACCTGCAGTGGATCACCACGATGTTCGCGCTCTGCGCGGCCGGCTGCACCCTGGTCTTCGGGCGGGTCGGCGACTACCTGGGCCGGCGGCGGATCTTCATCGCCGGCATGGTGGTGCTGACGGTCGCCTCGCTGATCGGCGGCATCGCCACCTCCCCGGCGCTGCTGCTGGTGGCCCGGACCCTCCAGGGCCTGGCCACCGCGGCGATCACCCCGGCCGCGATGGCGCTGCTCACCACCGCCTTCACCGAGCCCGCGATGCGCACCAAGGCGCTCGGGCTCAACGGCGTGATGATGAGCTCGGGCTTCACCGTCGGCTCGATCCTCGGCGGCGTCCTCACCGAACTGCTCTCCTGGCGCTGGGCGTTCTTCATCAACATCCCGGTCGCCGTGGCCGCCGTCATCGTGGTGCCGATCGTGGTCCAGGAGAGCCGCGCCGAGAGCCGTGACCGGATCGACCTGCCGGGCGCCCTGCTGATCACCGCCGGTCTGTTCTCCGGCATCTACGGCATCACCCGGGCCGCCGAGGACGGCCTGGACGCCCTGGCCATCGGCACCCTGGTGGCCGGCGCCGCCCTGCTCGCCGTGTTCTGGGTCGTGGAGGGCCGCACCGAGGGCGCCCTGGTGCCGGTGCGCATCCTGCGTCTGCCGGACATCGCCCTGAGCAACCTCGGCGCGCTGTTCATCTTCGGCGGCGAGACCGCGATGATCTTCTTCACCGGCCTGTACGTGCAGAACGTGCTGGACTACTCCTCGCTCATCGCCGGCCTGGTCCTGCTCGGTGTCGGCGCCGGCCAGATCCTCGGCGGCACCATCGGCCCGAAGATCGTCGCCAAGGTCTCGCCGCGCGTCCTGCTGGGCACCGCGCTCGCGGGTCAGGGCCTGTTCATGCTGCCCATGGTGTGGATGACGAACGACCCGGTCTGGCTGGTCCCCGTGGTCGTCGCGCAGTTCGTCAACGGCGTCTTCTCGATGCTGGCGATGCTCTCCTTCATGGTGATCGCCACCTCGGCCGTCGACTCCTCGATGCAGGGCATGGCCACCGGCATGGCCACCCAGGCGCAGCAGGTCGGCATCGCCGCCGGCATCCCGCTGCTGAGCGCGGTGTTCGCCGCGAGCATCGGCGACGGGGGCGGTGCGGCCGACGAGCTGTCGGGCCTCCACCTCGCGATGTCCGTCGACACCGGGCTGCTCATCGTGGCCGGTCTGCTGCTGTGGGCGGCACTGGGCCGTCGCTCCTCGTCGACCGCCCTCTGATGCGGCCGTCCGTTGCGGCCCTTCGATGCGACCCTCTGATGCGGCCGTCCGATGTGGCCCGATGACCATCTGCTGCCGCCCGGTGGCCATCTGGTCTGGCTCGACGGCCGTCTGACCCCCGTTCGGCCCCCGTGTGACACTAGGAGCGTGGAAATACCAGTGAACACCGACCTGGGTAGCTACCTCAAGCGGATGCGCGAGCGGGTCCAGCCGGAGGAGATCGGGCTCGCGGTACGCGGTGCGCGCCGGGTGCCCGGCCTGCGGCGCGAGGAGGTGGCGGCGCTCGCCGGGGTGAGCCCCACGTACTACACGCGGCTGGAGCAGTCGCAGACCGCGCACGCCTCGCCCGCCATCCTGGTCGCGATCGCGCGCGCCCTGGACCTCAGCCCGGACGAGGAGGAGTACCTGCTGAAGGTGGGCACTCCGGTCACCGAGCGGGAGACGCCGGCCCGGCGGGTCGACCAGATCAGCCCGTACACCCGGATGCTGGTCGACTCCCTCGGGAACGCGGCCGTGGCGGTGCTCAACTACCGCTGCGACATCCTCGGCTGGAACTCGCTCTACCACCGGCTGTTCGCGCCGCACCTGGAGTACGACGCACCGCAGAACGCGGCGGTGCGGCCGAACGTCATCCGGCTGAACTTCCTGGACGACAACGTCCGCGGGCTGTACGTGGACTGGCCGCTGGAGGCCCGGTCGAACGTCTCGTACCTCCGGTTCATCGCCGCGAACCACCGGCACGACCCGCAGCTGGCCGAGCTGATCGGTGAACTGAGCATCGGGAGCGAGGAGTTCGCGCAACTCTGGGTCAGCCACCGGGTGGCGAACTGCACGGTCGGGACGAAGACCTTCGACCACCCGAGCGTCGGGGAGTTCGAGCTGATGTACCAGTCCGCCGACCTGGGCGACGGGAACATCCTGAAGTTCTACCACGCCGAGCCGAACAGCCCGCACGACGCGGCGCTGCGCCTGCTCGCGGTGGACCTGAACCCGGCCCACCGGTTCTGACGGGACACGTGGAAGCCGCCCGGCAGCGAGGAGTTCGCTGCCGGGCGGCTTCGTCGCGGTGCGGCTCAGACGACCTGGAGGGCGGTGACGCCCCAGGTGAACCCGGAGCCGGCGGTGGCGAGCAGGACGAGGTCTCCCGGGGCCAGGCGGCCGGCCCGCTCCAGGTCCTCCAGGGCGAGCAGCGGGTCGACGCCGCCGAGGTGGCCCTCGACCTCGTAGTTGAAGACGCTGCGCTCGTACGGCAGGCCGAGGGTGTCCAGGAGCTTGGCCTGGGTGTTCCGGTTGCCGTGGGTGACCAGGAGGTAGGCCACGTCCTCCAGGCTCCGGCCGACCACGGTGAGCACCTGCGCGGTGAGCGCGGTGAAGTTGGCGATGAACGCCTCGCCGAGGCCCTCGCCGCCCTCCCGGCGGAAGACCTTGACCTGGTCCTCCCGGATCTCGCCGTAGTAGAGGTCGACGAAGTCCGGGTCGGTGCGGTTGGCCGAGCCCAGCACCTCGTAGCGCGGGTTCTCGGCGGACACCAGGACGGCCGCGGCGCCGTCGGCGAAGTTGAAGAGCTCGACCAGGCCGCCCGGGCGGTCGACCAGCTCGCTGAGCCGGTCGGCGACGACGACCAGCGCGTAGCGGCAGGCGCCGCTCCTGACCTGGTCGTCGGCGATCCGGATCGCGGTGGGGGCGGCGTTGCAGAAGTTGGACACCTCGTAGCAGTGCGCGTGGCGGATGCCGAGCTCCTGGGCGATCTTCGCGGCCGGCGACCAGAACGGCGTTCCCCACTCGCTGGATCCCGCGTAGATGACCAGGCCGATGTCGTCGGGGGACACGCCGTTGCGGGCGAGGACCTTGGCGCCGGCGTCCCGGCCGAGGCTCCACGAGCTCTCCCCCGGGCCGAGTGCCGAGAGCCGGCCCGCGGGAAGGATCTCGTCGACCTTGTCCGGGTCGCAGCCGGACTCGTGGGCGAGCTGCGCGGCGGTGACCTTGCCGCTGCCGGTGGTGATGGCGAAGTCTGTGATGCCCATGGTGGTCTCCGATTCGGTGTCGTGCCGTGCTGTGCTGGGCGGCGGGTGCGGGCGGAGCGGTGCCCCGGGGCTCGGCCCCGTGCGGACAGAGCGGTGCCCCGGGGCTCGGCCCCGTGGGGGTAGGGCCGAGCCCCGGGGTCCGGGAGGGGGTGCTGGTCAGACGTACTCGACGACCGCGTGCGGAACGTAGGGGGCTTCCAGGCGGGCGAGTTCGGACTCGTCGAGTTCCATGTCGAGCGCGGCCACCGCGTCCGGCAGGTGGTGCCGCGCGGTGGCACCGATGACCGGGGCGGTGACGGCGGGCTGGTGGAGCAGCCAGGCCAGGGCGATCCGGGCCCGCGGGACACCGCGTTCGGCGGCGATCTCCGCGACCGCCCGGGCGACCCGCCGGTCGGCCGCCTCGGTCGGCCCGTAGAACCGCTCCTGGATCGGGTCGCCGGCGGTCCGGGCGGACTGTTCGTCCCAGTCACGGGTCAGCCGGCCGCGGGCCAGCGGGGACCACGGGGTGACGCCGACCCCCTCCGCGAGGCAGTACGGGATCATCTCCCGCTCCTCCTCGCGGTTGATCAGGTTGTAGTGGTTCTGCATGCTGACGAACCGCGTCCAACCGTGCAGGTCGGCGGTGTACTGGGCCTTGACGAACTGCCAGGTGTGCATGGACGACGCGCCGAGGTAGCGGACCTTGCCGGCGGTGACGGCGTCGTGCAGGGCCGCCATGGTCTCCTCGACGGGTGTCTCGTAGTCCCAGCGGTGCACGATGTACAGGTCGATGTAGTCGGTGCCGAGCCGGCGCAGGCTCGCGTCCAGTTCGCGCATGACGGCGCCGCGGGACAGGCCCCCGGACAGCGGCCCCGGCCCCATCGCCTCGTACACCTTGGTGGCGATGACGACGTCCTCGCGCCGGGTCAGCTTCTTCAGGGCCCGGCCCAGGTACTCCTCGCTGGTGCCCAGCGAGTAGATGTTGGCCGTGTCGAAGAAGTTGACGCCGAGGTCGAGGGCCTGGGCGATGAACGGCAGGCTCTCCTCCTCCGGCAACGACCAGGGGTGGGTGCCCCGGCCGGGCTCGCCGTAGCTCATGCACCCGAGCGCCAGCCGGGACACCTTGAGGCCGGACGAGCCCAGCCGTGCGTACTTCACGTCGTTTCCCCTCGGTTGTGGCGGCCGGTCACTTGACCTCGGTCAGCCGGCCCCAGGAGGCGATGCCCTCGTCGATCGGGATGTCCAGGCTGGCCAGGAACATCGCGGTCATCGCGCTGTGGCCGGCCAGGTGGGTCACCTCGGCGATCTCGTTCTGCGAGTAGTGCTCGCGCAGGCCCCAGAACGCGTCGTGGCCGGCCTTGTGGAGCAGGATGCAGTCGTCGACGTAGCGGACCAGGGCGGCGCGGGACGCCGGCATCTCGTCGAAGCGGCCCTCCTCGATGGCCTCGATCTCGGCGTCGGTGAGTCCGGCCTTGACGGCCAGCGGGTAGTGCAGCACCCGCTCGAACTCGCTGTCGCGCAGCTTCGCGACCCGCAGCACGATGACCTCGCGGTCGAGCAGGCTGAGCAGGCCGACGGTGAACGAACCGCCCAGGGCGAGGTGCGGACCGGCGGAGCCCTTGGTGAGCAGCAGGGCCCGGGTCAGGTTGGACTGGAACTTCTCGTACACCTCGTGCTGCTCGGGCGTCATGTCGGCGACCTCGGTCAGGGTCACGCGCTCGGTCATCTCGGTTCTCTTCTCTGTGGGTTGCCGTGAGGCTGTGGACGGTGGTTCGGATGGGGGCGTCAGGCGGTGACGAGGACCCTGGACGGGCTCGGCAGGTGGCACTGGTCCAGCGCCCGGTCGACGGCGCGGACGGCGGCCCCGGGCTCACGGTCGTCGAGGTCGACGACGGTGTCCAGGTGGCCGTCCGGGCGGACCACGAGCGCGCAGGGCGTCGGGCCCAGCTTGGCCAGGAGCGGGCCGGGGGGCCGGCCGCCGAGGTCGGTGACCTCGGCGCGGTCGACGGCCTCGCCGAGCCGCTCGACCAGGTGGACCCACCGCTCGTACTGGTACTCCAGGCCGGGCCAGAGCAGCACGGTGTAGCGGTCGACGGCGAGGACCGGCGCGGCGGCGGAGGCGCGCCAGCCGAGCGGCAGCCGTTCACCCGGGACGAGGCCGCGGCGCCTGGGCCGCGGCCCGTAGTGGGTGTCGACCTGGGCGAGCCTGGGCGCCAGCACGCGTTCCAGGAGCTGGGTGGCGGAGCCGAAGCGGTAGGCGATGTCCCGGCCGATGACCTGGTGCGGCTTGCTGTACAGGCCGATCCGGGCCAGCCGGGTGGAGAGCCCGGCCACGGTCTCGACCGCGGGCCGGCGCTCGCGGTCGTAACTGGCCAGCAGGCCGGGCCGGTAGTCGCCGCGCAGCACGCCGGCGAGCTTCCAGCCGAGGTTGACGGCGTCCTGGATGCCGGTGTTGACGCCCTGCGCGCCGGAGGGGCTCATGGCGTGGGCGGCGTCGCCGACCAGGAACACCCGGCCGCGCCGGTAGGTGCTCGCCGACCTGACGTGGGCGGTGAACACCCCGCTGAACTTCATCTCCCCGAGCCGCCGCTCGCCGGGGACGCGCTCGGACAGCAGCCGTTCGAAGAACGCCCGGTCCGGCTCGCCCTGGTAGCCGTCCGGCACGCTGGCGCCCACCCGGAAGACGCCGCCGCCCAGCGGGGCGAGCACCATGTTGCCGGTGCGGGTCAGGTAGTAGGCCGCCTCGCTGCTGGTGGTCTCGCCGACCAGCTCCGCGTCGGTGATCGCCAGCCGGGTGCGCATCGTGCGGCCGGCGAACTCGAAGCCGAAGGCGGGGCGGACGGTGCTGTTGTAGCCGTCGGCACCGACCACGTAGTCGTAGGAGCGGGTGGTCGACGCGCCGTCCGGTGCGCGCAGGACGCAGTGGACGGCGTCCTCGGACTGGGTGCCCTCGACGAAGGCGTGGTCGTAGCGGATCGTGCCGCCGAGCGACTCCAGGTGCTCCTCCAGCACGGCCTCGGTGCGCCACTGCGGGATGGTGATGGCGAAGGGGTAGCCGACGCCGCGCAGCCGGTCGAAGCGGACCAGGCCGATCATCTTCTTGTTGGAGTAGTAGTTCATCTGGTCGAAGTAGTGGCCCGCGGCCACCAGCTTCTCCCCCACGCCCACCCGGTCGAGCAGCTCCAGGATCCGGGGCCAGAGGATGGTGGCGCGCGAATGCGGGCTCTCCCGGCGGGCGTTGGAGATCACCTCGACCTGGACGCCGTGGCGCAGCAGCTCACAGGCGAGCACCATGCCGACCGGCCCGGCGCCCACCACGAGCACCCGCGGCTGTCCGTGCTCCTCGGCCACGGCTCAGCCGCCGATCTCGGCCAGTCGGTGCACCCGGGCCGGGGCGCGGAAGGCGCCGTCGACCTCGGCGAGGAACGCCGCGGTGTACTCCTCCTTCATGTGCAGGTCGATGGCGTCCTGGTCGGCCCAGTCCTCGACCAGGACGACGGTGTGCTCCTCGGCCTGCGAGCGGAAGGCGTCGAAGCGCAGCGCGCCCTCCTCGCGGCGGGTGTGCTCGGCCAGCTCCTGGAACGCGGCCAGGGTCGCCTCCAGCCGCTCGGGGACGACGTCAAAGGTGACGACGATCTGGATGGTCATGCCGGGGTCCTCTCGGTTCGGGTCATCGGGGGGCGTCGGAGATCATCGGGGGGTCATCGGAGGGCTGTCGAGCGGGCCGTCGCGGAGCTCGTCCGGGACGGCGCGACGGGGCCGTCCTCGCACTCGTGCGGGGCGACGTCCCACCGCCACCGCTCGATCCGCAGCCCGCCGTCCGGGGCGGGCTCGGCGTCCAGCTCGACCGCGCGGCAGTTGCCGACCATCCCGCCCCGAGGGCCCCCGGGAAGCTCACCGCGCAGCAGGTTCAGCACGCCTCCGTGGGTGACCACCAGGACGGGTCCGTGGTGGCCGGCCGCCATCAGAGCGCGCAGCGCGGCGACGAAGCGGCCGCGGGCCCGGGCTCCGGTCTCGCCGCCGGGCGGCCCGTAGCCGGGGTCGGTGAGCAGCCGGCGCATGTCCTCCGGGTGCTCGGCGGCGTAGCGGGTGCGGTCCAGGCCGTCGATCGTGCCCAGGTGCCGTTCGCGCAGCCCGTCGAGGGTGGCCAGCGGCAGGCCGAGCCGTTCGGCGGCGGGCCGGGCGGTGTCCACGGCCCGCGTCAGCGGGGAGGCGTGGACGGCGGCCCAGCGGCCGGGGGTCAGGCGTTCGGCCGTCTCCCGGGCCTGGCGCCGGCCTTCGGCGTTGAGCGGGGTGTCGGCCTGGGCCTGGAAGCGGTCGCGGGTGTTGAGGTCGGTCTCGGCGTGGCGGAGCAGGACGAGGCGCACGGCGGTCGGCCTCAGACCGCCGCGCCGAGCGAGCTGATCGTCTCGGCGGCCTCGCCGACGGTCTGGCCGGCGTCGAGGACACCCTCGCTGATGGAGATGCCGAGGCGCTTCTCCAGGATCAGCGACATCTCCAGCAGGGTGAGCGAGTCCACGGAGAGCTCGTCGAAGACGACCTCCGGGGAGACCTCGTCGGCGGGCACCTGGTACTTGGTGGTCAGGATCTCGATGATCATCTCGGTGACGGTCCCGGTCATTTCTCGGTCTCCTCGTGCGTAGGGGTGATGGCCGGTCGGACATAAGGGTGATGGCCGGTCGTGCGTGGGGTCGTGGCCGGGCTCAGCCCGGGGTGACGGCGGGCCAGGTGAGGGTCGCCGACCCCCAGGTGGCGCCGCCGCCGAAGGCGGTCAGCAGCACCCGGTCACCGGGCCTGAGCCGGCCGTCGAGGGTGCCGTCCGCGAGGGCCAGCGGGATGGAGGCGGCGGAGGTGTTGCCCACCCGGTCGATGTTGAGGACGGCCCGGTCGGCGGGGACGCCGAGCTGCTCGGCGACGGCGTGCACGATCCGGACGTTGGCCTGGTGGGCGACGATCCGGTCGACGTCGGCGACCTGCCACCCGGTCCGTTCGAGGACGTCCAGGGAGGAGTCGGTCATCCGGCGCACGGCGGTGAAGAACACCGACTTGCCGTCCATCCGGAAGTAGGCGTCCTCCGGGCGGGGCGGCCGGCCGCTGGTGCGCTCCTCGGAGCCGCCGCCGCGGACGGTGATCAGGTCGGCCATGGTGCCGTCGCTGCCGAGCCGGATCTGCCGGACCGCGCCCGGCTCGTCGGGCTGCCCGGCGCGCAGGACCACGGCGCCGGCGCCGTCGCCGAAGATGGCCCGGGTGGAGCGGTCCTCGGGGTCGAGGATGGTGCTGAACGTCTCGGCGCCGATGACCAGCACGCTGTCGGCCTGGCCGGCGCCGATGGCGGCCACCCCGGCCTGGAGGGCGTAGAGGAAGCCGGAGCAGACGGCCGCGATGTCGAAGGCCGGCACACCGGTCAGGCCGATCCGGGCGGCGACCGACGGCGCGGTGGCCGGGCACAGCCGGTCGGGGGTCGTGGTGGCGAGCACCACCAGGTCGACCTCGGCCGTCCCGGCGCTCTTGAGGGCCCGCTGCCCGGCCTCGACGGCGAGGTCGCCGGTGGTGGTGCCGGGGTCGACGACGTGGCGCTGGGCGATGCCGGTGCGGGTGCGGATCCACTCGTCCGAGGTGTCGAGGTGCCGCGCCAGTTCGGCGTTGGTCACCACGCGCGGGGGCAGGGCGGCGCCGACGCCGGTGAGGACGGCCGCGCGGGTCACCGTGCCACCGCCTCGGGGACCGCCGACGGGTGGCCCGCGGGGAGCCGGTGGGTGACGGCGCAGGACAGGTCGATGCCGGCCATGTCGGCGGTGATGGTCATGGTGCGCCAGGTGTCACCGTTCAGCCGCAGCAGGTCGGGTTCGGTCAGCGTGGTGGTGACGGGCACTCCGGCCTCGTACGGGCGGCGCGGGCCGGCCGCGGTCATCACGGTCTGGCGCATCCAGAGGGTGTCGCTGTCCTGGCGGCGGACGCCGTCCATCTCGTAGAGCATGACCTGGGCCAGCTGGAGCGCGGTCACGAAGGCGTCGACCATGGTGACCGACGGGCCGTGGCCGGACTCCAGGCCGCGCGGGGCCGGGCTCGCCGGTTCCTCGTGCTCGATGTCGAGCCGGGCGGTGGCCAGGAGCGCGCCCTGGTCCACCACGACGTCGCGGATCAGCTGGCGGCGGGTGGTGAAGCCGTGGTCGTAGTACCTGTCGGCGGCGGGCCCGAGCGCCTCGGCCGGGTTCGCGTACTGCCACTGGCCCGGGCTCGGGTTGTCGCTCGGGTGGACCAGTTCGCAGCGGACCCGCATGGTGCCGATGCCGCAGTCGATCACCGAGACCGACCAGCCGGGGGTGCCGTCGAGCGGCTTCAGCCGGCGGCGGGTGGCGACCGCCTCCAGCCGGTCGAGGTCCTCCTGCGGGCGGTTGCCGGCCGTGATCCGGACCTGGCGCAGCCAGGCCTCGCTCAGGTCGTCGCCGCGCCGGTCGGACAGGCAGAGCTCGGCGAGCTGGGCCGCGAGCACCAGCCCGTCGACGGTGCTGAAGTGGGGCCGGAGGTCGCCGACGGCCTTGCGCGACCAGTCCGCCGGGTAGCGGACCCGGACCGTGGCACTGGCGCCGGCCACGCCGTCCGGGGTGCGGGCGACCCGGATCCGGCTCAGGTCGTAGTGGACCCGCCGGAAGCCCCGGCCGAAGAAGCGGCGGTCGCCGGGGCCGAGGTAGTCGTCGACCGAGGCCAAGAGGGTGTGCGCGACCTGGGTGGTCATCAGTTCTCCGTCCGTCGGGGGGCTTCCTGGGACTGGCCGGCCCGGCGCCGGGTGGCGCCGCGCCGGATGAGGCAGGTGAGCAGCGCGGTGGACGTCCGCTGCCCGGAGTCGTCGGTGATGGTGATCTGGTACGAGGCCACCGACTCCCGTTCGTACAGCGGCCGGCACTCGCCGGTCAGGGTGCCGGAGGAGACCCAGCGGTGGTGTGTGCAGGAGAGATCGAGGCCGACCGCGGTTCCGTCCGGCCCGGCGTGCACCAGCGCGGCCAGCGAGCCGAGGGTCTCGGCGAACACCGCGTTGGCGCCGCCGTGCAGGATGCCGGCGGGCTGGCGGTTGCCGGTGACGGGCATCGTGCCGGTCACCAGGCCGGGTTCACAGGTGTGGATCTCGATTCCCATGCGCTGGGTGAGCTGTTCGAGTTCGTAATCGGCGTCGACGGGAACTGGCCCGAGCGTCGTGCGGGACATCACGGCATCCTTCCGCCCGTGGGCACGGGCACAGGAATGGCGGGAAAGGACCGTTCGGCTGGAGTGGATGAGTCCGGTGAATTCGGCGGCGCTGCGTGGTCGGCACGGTTCGACAAGGGCGACACTGCCCGTGAACCCGACCGCCGGACCGGCGCCGCGGAATTGAACGACTCCGAGTCAACACGATCGATGGGGACCGAACAAGCACGTGGCCGATAGCTGCCACGCACCGCCCGGGGACTGCCGGGCACCCCCGCCGGGCGGGCCTCCGACCAGGTCCGGCCCCGCGCGACGGTCCGTCAGAAGGGTTTTGTCACCGGGCCGTCGGCTGTGGTTGTCTGCTGCTGTCAGGACCCCGCGGGAGCCGTCGCGGCCCCCGCCCGGCTGTCATTCGTTCGCGAAAGGCTGGTATTCCCCACCATGGAACACGCATTTCTCGGAGCGCTCGAAGTGTCTCGCATCGGCCTCGGCGCGATGTCGATGTCGGACTACTACACCGGCGCCGGTGACGACGACGTGGAATCGGTGCGAACGATCCACCGCGCGCTCGACCTCGGGGTGACCCTGCTGGACACCGCGGAGATCTACGGCCCGTTCGCGAACGAGGAACTGGTCGGCCGGGCCATCGCGGGACGGCGCGACGAGGTGGTGCTGGCCACCAAGTTCGGACTGGTCGCGCACGGCGGCGGCGGACCGAACGTGCTCGACAGCTCGCCGGCCAACGTCCGCGCCGCGGTGGAGGGTTCGCTGCGGCGGCTGGGCACCGACCGGATCGACCTGTACTACCAGCACCGGGTCGACCCGGGCACGCCGATCGAGGAGACGGTCGGGGCGCTGGCCGAGCTGGTCCGCGAGGGCAAGGTGCGGCACATCGGCCTGTCCGAGGCCGGCCCGGAGACCATCCGGCGCGCTCACGCGGTGCACCCGGTGACGGCGGTGCAGACCGAGTACTCCCTGTGGACCAGGGACCCGGAGTCGGCGTTGCTGCCGCTGCTGCGCGAGCTCGGCATCGGGCTCGTGGCGTACTCGCCGCTCGGCCGCGGGTTCCTCACCGGAGCGATCCGCTCGACCGGACAACTCGACGCCGCAGACTTCCGGTTGACGACCCCCAGGTTCGCCGAGGAGAACTTCGGAGCCAACCTGCGCATCGTGGACGAGGTGGAGCGGGTCGCCGCGGAGGCCGGGGCGACGGCCGCCCAGGTCGCGCTCGCCTGGCTGCTGGCCCAGGGGCGGGACATCGTGCCGATCCCCGGCACCAGGCGCAGCACCCGGGTCGAGGAGAACGCGGCGGCGGACGCCGTCACCCTGACTCCGGCCCAGCTGGCGCGGCTCGACACGCTGGTGCCGGCCGCGGGGGCGCGTTACGCCGAGCAGGACCTCGCCCGGACCGGCCTCTGAGGGACCACGGCCGGGGCGGGGCCGTCCGAACCCGCCCCGGCCGTGCCGGTCGCCCCGGCTACCCCGGCCACCCCGGTCACCCCGGTCACCCCGGCCCCGGCCGCCTGATCCGGTGATCCGTCAGACCCAGGCCCGTCGGGCGGCTTCGGCGCCGGCCTGGAAACGGCTGCGGGCGCCGAGCCTGGTCATCAGGTCGGCGATGGTCCGCCGGTTGGTGCGGACGGAGAGCCCGGTGCGTGCGGCGATGGCGGCGTCGGTCAGCCCCTCGTCCAGCAGCCGCAGGACCTCGCGCTCCCGCCGGTCCGGCCCGGGGCCGCGCTCCGGCTCACCACCATGGTTCAACTCCCGCCCCTGGTCCCAGAGTTGTTCGAAGAGCAGGCGGCATGCGGTCACCGGGGCCACGCCGCGCAGGAACACCCAGCCGGCCTGCTCGACGAGCGGGTCGGTCGGGACGATCGCCGCGTCCCGGTCGGCGACGGCCATCCACAGCGGCGGCTGCGGCACCGCCAGCAGTTCCACACCGAGGGCCGCCATCCGGATGGCGCTGCCGCCGCAGGCGGGGTCGTCCAGGTTCTCGGGGCCGAGCGCGCGGACCCGCACCCCGCGGTCGACCAGTTCCGCGCCGAGGAGTTCGAGGCGGGCGCGGAGCCGGGGGTCGAGCGGTGCGCTCGGCAGCACCAGCAGGACCTCGCGCACGGCCCGGCCGGCCAGCACGCCGAGTCCGTCGAGCAGCCCGACCGAGCGACCCGGGCTCGGCGCGGGCCCGGCCGGGGACAGGGCGCGCGGCGGAGCGCTTCGGCCGCTCTGCACGGGCACCTTCCACTCGCCCACCGCCGCGGCGCCCAGGCCGACGGCCGGCTCGCACGGACCGGTTCCGGGAACTCGATCGTCAGGTCCAGCCAGTACCTGAACCTCAGACGGGCCCATCACTCCCCCTGTCACATCCAAGTGGCCGAGCCGGAGGAGTACATGACACCCGGGATCTCCGGTCGCTCCACTCGTCCGGCAGCCGAGAATACAGAACGTTCTCATTGTTTTTATGTGATGGCGATCACAGGATTCTCTGGAGGGAAAGCCGGCTCAGGACCGGCCCAAGGCCTCCCGATACCAAGGGGCCGCGTCCACAATTCCGGCCAACGGTCCTGGCCCCGCAGGGCAGTTGGCGATTTTCCAGATCTCCTCACTGCGATACCAGTGATCCCGGGCGACCAGAGCGAACTGACGCTCCGAAATCCGGCCGGGGTTCGCCGCGAGCATTCGCAGGCACTCCGCCCACGACAGGTCGGGCCCCTGCGGCGCGGCCAGGACTCCGCACCCGTCCAGCGCGGCCAACAGGTCCCCGGTGCGCACCGGTTCGGGGTGGCTGGCGTGGTGGACGCCGGACGGAGCCGCGTGATCGCCCGTCGCGAGAGCGCCGATCAGGCGGGCCAGGTCGTCACGGTCCACCATCGACAGCCGGGCCGACCCGCCGTCCCAGACCACCGGGACCCGTCGGACCAGTTCGTCCAGCGCCGGCACCACCCACCGGTCGCCGGTCCCGGTCACCAGGCCCGGCCGCAGCACGACACCACCGGCGTCCAGCGCGAAGCGCTCCCCGAGGAGCCTGGTCCGACTGGCCTCCGACACCGGCACGGCCGGCACCCCGGCCACCTCGATGCCCGAGTGCGGCCCCTCGCCGTACACGGCGGCGGTGGACAGGTGGACGACCCGGCCGACCCCGGCCCGCACGGCCGCGGCCATCAGCGCCTCGGCCCCGCGGACGTTGACCGCCTCGCACTCCTCGGCGCCGCCGCTCACCCGGGAGGCGAGGTGGACCAGCACCTCGGCGCCCTCGCACAGCCCGGCCAGTGCCGCACGGTCCGCGAGCCCACCGGCCACCCAGTCCGCCCGCCCGTCGCCCTCCGGCACCCGGCGGGCCAGCGCGCGCACCCGCGCACCGCCGTCGGTGAGGGCCCGCAGCACGGCGGAGCCGATGAAGCCGGTCGCCCCGGTGAGCGCGACCCTGGTCAGCACGAGCGCTCCCGGGACCGCTCGGCGTCCAGCACCAGCCCGTCGCGCACCTCCGGCGTCGCGATGCCGGGCAGCAGGCAGCGCCAGAGGTTGGCGATCCGCTCCGGCAGGTCCACCCGGCCGCTCGCGATCTGCGACATCACCTGCGAACCGGTGAACCCGGCCACCAGGACGGCGGCGAAGACGCCCTCCTCCGCCTCGGGCAGCAGCTCGCCCGCCGTCCGGGCCGCGGCCAGCTCGACCCGGAAGCACTCGATCCACTCCTGGTAGATCGAGTACTCGGACAGCCCGGCCTCGCCCTGCTCGACCGCCAGCCGCACACCGGCCCGGAACACCACGTCCCGCTGGAGCTCACGGGCGAGGTAGAAGGTGAGGTCGATCAACTGCTGGAGGCCGCTGGGCTTCTGCGGGATCCCCTTCAGATGGGCCGCCTGGTACATGATCACCGCCCGCGCCAGCCCCTCCTTGGACTTGAAGTGGAAGTAGATCGCGCCCTGAGTGGTCGCGGCGCGTTCCGTGATCCGCATGATCGAGCCGCCGGCGAAGCCGGATTCGTCGAACACCTCCGCGGCCGCCTCCAGAATGAGCTCGCGGGTACGAACCGCACGCTGCTGCCTACCTGCCATTGACGCCTCCCCAGCCCCACTTCGAATACACGCCCCAGCACCGGCCTCAACCTTCGTTCGCTATATTCGGCGCCGTCCGCCGTTATGGATACACGGCCGAAAGAGCACCAGACGAAGGAAATTGCACCACCATGTCCGATATTGAGACCCTCTCGGAACTGACCCCCCACCACCCCGTCAGCCGAAACCTCGTCCACAAGTCAGACGCGAGCGAGGTCCTCCTCACGGCGTGGCGCCGGACCGGACCCGACTCGTTCTCGGTGACCGCACACTGGCCTGCCGATCGGCCATTCTACCGATCGGCCGACGGCGGCTTCGAGTCCGTACTACCGACCGAGACGGTCCGTCAACTCTTTCCGTTGATCTGCCATGTGGGCTACGACACACCGTTCGACCACCATCTGGTCTGGGAGCACTTCCGGTGCGACCTGGACCCGGCGGTGCTGCGCCCCGCCGGCGGACCGGTCGCGGTGGAACTGCGGGTGACCTGCTCCGACCTCGCCCGCAGGAGAGCCGGCCTGGCCGGCATGACGATGGACGTGGACATCCTGCGCGACGGAATTCCACTCGCCACGGCCCGCTCCCGGTTCACCGTCCAGTCACCCGCGGTCTACCTCCGGCTGCGCGGCCCGAATTCCGACCGGGCAGTCGCGATGGCAGCCGCACCGCCGGCCCCGGAAGGAATTCCCGCCGCCCGCGCCGGACGCCTGGCCCAGGCCGACGTGGTGCTTTCCGAAACCCCGCCCGGGGATATCCCGGAACGAATAGCAAACGAAATGTCCGAATCTCCGGAAACCGGCGCCGCCGGCTGGTGGCTGCGGGTGGACACCGCCCATCCGACGTTCTTCGACCACCCGGTCGACCACGTACCGGGCATGCTGCTGCTGGAGGCCGCCCGGCAGGCCGCCCAGGCCGTGCGGCATCCGGTACCGGCCCCGGCGGCGACGCTGTCCGCCGTCTTCCACCGGTACGTGGACCTCGACGCCCCGTGCCGCGTCACGGCCGGGGCCGAATCGCCCGCGCTGGTCCGGGTCACCGCCGAGCAGCACGGCCGGGTCTGCTTCACCGCGGACGTCGGCACGGCGTGACGCGGTGATGAGTGCCGCGGTGAAGCAGACCCGGCCGTCCTGTCGGGCCCCGTACGCACCGCTCGCACCCGGCCGCCGCGAAGCCCGTCCACCGGATGTCGGCCCACGGTCATCCGTTTCCGGTGGCCGGAGCGTCCTTGGGGGTATGAAGCGCGAATCGCTCCGCCCGGAGGGCTCCGGATCCGACCCGTTCGACGAGTTCGTCGCGGCCCGGTACCAGCCGCTGCTGCGCGGGGCGTACCTGATCACCGGGAACGTCCACGACGCCCGGGACCTGTTGCACGATGCCTTGGCGCAGGTGTACCCGAGACGGTCGACGATCCGGGACGCGGGCGCGACCGAGGGGTACGTCCGCCGGACGATGGTCCGCACCCACATATCGCGGTGGCGTCGGACCAGGCGCGAGGTGCTCACCTCCGCGCCGCCGGACGGACCGGCGGTCCAGGACGCCGAACGGGACGACGAGTTGGCGACGGCGCTGGCCGGACTGCCACCACGGCAGCGGGCGGCCGTGGTGCTGCGCTACTACCTGGACCTGCCGGTCGCACAGGTGGCGGAGGAGCTGGGGTGCACGGTGCCCACGGCGAAGACCCACCTGGCGCGCGGGATCAAGGCGCTTCGACAGGAACTGGAACCGGTGAGGGAGTTGGTGGGCCGTGGACGCTGAGGACAGGTTCGAGGAGGAGCTGGTCGCCCGGCTCGAACGGCGCGCGGCGGGGGTCGGTGGCGGCCCGCCGCCGGCCGGGCTGCGCGAGGCCGGACAGCGGCGGGCCCGCCGGCGGACCACCGTCCGGGTCGTGACGGCGGCCGCCGTGGTCGCCCTCGGCGTGACGGCGCTGACGCAGCTCGCGGGCGGTCTCGGGCCCGGCCGGACCGGCGCCGCCGGACTGCGCGTGGTCGAGGCCGGCCCGACGACGGATGCCACGGCGGATGCCACGGCGGGTGCCACGGCCACCCGGTACCTGGCCGTGATGCTGGACTGCGCGAACGGGCCCACGTCGATGCGGACACCGGGCTGGCACGAGCACCCGACCGAGCTTCCGCGGTATCCGGCGCCGGGCCTCCCGTCACCGGAGGCACCCACCTCCGGGGCCACCTCGTCCAGGGAGCCGTCGTCGGGCTACCCGTCGCCGGATCACTCGTCGACCGGCTACCCGTCGCCGGATCACTCGTCGACCGGCGCGCCCTCCCCCGGGGCGTCCTCGTCGCCGGGCTCGCCGGCCACCTGGTCCACGTCCTCCGGCACGGCCCCCGGCTTCTCGTCCGTCTCGGGCGATCCGGTGGACCTCGGTTCGCGCCGGGCGGGCCAGGCCATCGAGGAGCTGGCGATGTCCGACTACCCCGACCGCTACTTCGGCACCTGCCGCGACCGGAACACCGGCACGCTCTACGTGATGCGGGTCCCCGGCAGCGATCTGGACGCCGCCGTGACCCGCCTGGCGGCCGACTGGCCCGCGGTGAAGGTGGCGTTCGCCGACGCGGCGGGCTCCCGGAGCCAGCTCATGGCCCTCGTGAAGCGGATCAACGCGGACGTCGGGGAGTGGCGGGCCAACGGTGTGGTGATCGAGGCGGCGACCCTCGCCATCGACGGCACCGGTGTGGTGGTCGACACCCCGCAGTGGCAGTCCGCGGGGGCGGAGATCAAGGCGAGGTACGGCCCCCTGGTGGCCGAGGTCCGGTGACCACGAGCGGCGGCCGGGAGGCGGCCGGGAGGGCCTGACCGCCTCCCCCGCTGCGGTGTCGACCGGCCGGGCACCGCCCGTCAGGCGGCGGGGAGTCGGGCGCGCAGCCAGGCGGGATCGGGGTTGGTGTACGGCCGGCCGTCGATGACGACGGTCGGCACGGTCTCGTTGCCGTCGTTGGCCGCGCGCACCACCGCCGCCGCCTCCGGGTCGCGCCAGATGTCCACCCAGTGCAGCCGGCCGGCCGTCCGGCCCAGCCTCAGACGCATCCGCAGGCAGTACTTGCAGCCCGGGCGCCAGTAGACCACCGGCCGGCCGTCGGCCGCACTGCGGCGCCGGGCCTCCGCCGCGCCGATCGTCCTCGGGAAGAACAGGGGCGAGTTCATGCCCGCGAGTGCCGCGAACAGCAGCAGGTACAGCACGGCCGCCACGGGGCTCCCGCCGAAGGCCAGCCCGGCCGAGACGACCGCACCGCAGAGGGCGAGCAGTAGTGGCAGCTTCCACACACGCGTCATGGCGGTCCAGGCTATCCGCTGGAGCGGGACCGCGCAGCGGCAATTCGACCGGGGCGGACGGGAAGAGGACGGGGGCCGGCCACTACGCCAGGTCGCGCACCCGGCGGACCGAACTGCCCGCCAGGATCGCCGGGCCGGCCAGGCTGCACACCGCCAGCAGGACCAGCGCCGTTCGCGGCCCCCAGGCCGTGGAGGCGGCGCCCGCCAGCAGCGCGCCGACCGGGATGGCGCCCCAGGAGACGAACCGGACGGTGGCCATCACCCTGGGGAGCAACTCGGGCGGGGTGTGGGTCTGCCGGTGGGTGCGGGCGACGATGCTGCTGACCACGACGCCCGCCGAGAAGCCCGCGTTGCCGACGGCGAAGACCACCACCGCCCAGCCGGAACCCGCCACCGGGAGCAGGAAGGTGAAGAGCGCGGCGACCAGTGCCGACCGGCGCAGGGCGCAGCCGCTGCCGATCCGGGAGACCACCCGGGGCGTGAGGGCGGCGCCGATCAGGCTGCCGAGCCCGCCGGTGGCCATCAGGGCGCCGACGGCGGCGGGCGGCGCGTCGAGGGTGGTGACCAGGAACACCGGGGTGAGCGTCATCAGCCCGCCCGCGACGAAGTTGACCGCGGTGGCGTCGGCGGCGCACGGCCCGATCACCGGGTGCCGGGTGACGAAGTGCCAGCCCTCGCGGATCTGCTCGCGCATCCCCACGCCGGCCGGGCCCCCGGTCGGCCGTTCCGCGCGCGGCAGGCTCCGCAGCAGCGCGGCCGAGACCAGGTAGCTGACCGTGTCCAGCATCATCGCGGCGGCGCCGCCGACGAGTTGGACCAGCACCCCGCCGAGCGAGGGGCCGGCCAGCTCGGTCGCGGCGCTGCTGCCGGAGAGCAGGCTGTTGCGGGCGGTCAGCTGTTCCTTGGGCACGATCGAGGGCAGGAAGGTGGAGTTGCCGACGTCGAAGACCACGCTCGCCAGGCCGACCAGCAGCGCGACCGCCACCAGCTGCGGCAGGCCGAGCGCCCCCAGGGCGGCCGCCACCGGCACCGAGGCCACGGCCAGCGCGCGCACCAGGTCCATCACCACCTGGGTGCCGCGCAGCGGGAGCCGGTGGACCAGGACTCCGGCCGGCAGTCCCACCAGCAGCCAGGCCAGGTACCCGGCACCGGTGATCATGCCGACCTGCCAGGCCGTCGCGTGCAGGGTGACCACGGCGATCAGCGGCAGGGCGACGACGGTCACCTGGTCGCCGAGGCGGCTGACCAGTGATCCGCTCCAGTAGCGCCAGAACACCCCCGCCCCGCGCGCCGGTTCGCGCTCCGCCTCGCGGTCCACCGCGGCCGCCGCTCGCGTCCTCACATCCATCCCCGGTCCCACCCCTTCTGTCGCGACCCTTCCCACCCGTCCGCGGCGCGGACCACCCGCCTGGCTGGGGGGAACTCCCCGGTGCGGCCGGCTGCACCCTGGAGTCCGGTACCTACCGCGACCGGATGGCCGAGTTCACCGCCCACGGCGCCCGCGTCCACGGAGTCGGCACCCAACGCCCCGACCAGCTGGCCGCGTTCACGGAGCACGCCCGCATCCCCTCACCGCTGCTCTCCGACACGGACCTCCAGCTGGCCGCCGCGCTGCGCCTGCCCACCTTGCGGGCCGCGGGCGTCGACCGGCTCAAGCGCCTCACCCTCGTCCTGGACGCCACCCGCACCGCCCGGGGAGTCCTCTACCCGGTGATCGACCCGGCAGGCTCGGTGGAGGACGCGATTGGCCTGATCGACCACCTTGCGCGGAGCTGACAACCGCCCCTCCCCTCGTCATCCCGGTGCACCCCGGCCGGGATTGTGACGTGACCCTGTCTAGTTCGTTCCCGTCCCGGTGTGGTGGGATGGGCCCTCACGGGGTGGCGTAACGCTGACGGGGGTGTGTGGTGGCACGGAGTGAGTGGCTGCGGGAGCTTGACGGGGACGCGGCGAGCCTGGCGGCCGTGGGGCTGGTCCGGCTGGGCGCGCAGGAGCGGCTCGGCGCGGAAGCCGGGGAGCCGGCCTGGATGGGCGGTGTGCGGGCCGCCTCGCTGGCCGACGCCTGGCTGGCCTTCGGCGACGCCCCGGCCTCCGGGCTACGGGTGCCCGCTCCCGCGGTGCTGCGAGCCGTCGCGACCCGGGCCGCGGAGCTGGTCCTGCGGTCCTGCGAGGAGGACGGGCCGACGGCACTGGGGTGGCTGGGGCAGCGGGCGGCGGAGGCCCGCGAGCAGGCGCAGCGGGACGGCACCCCGCACCCGGCCGAGCCGTGCGCGCTGACCCTGGTGTGGCACGGGGTCCAGGCGCTGGCCGCCGGGGACGGCACGTGCCACGCCCGCCGCATCGACGAGCGCGGCGAGGCGTACGTGCGGGAGCACCACCGCCGCCAGGACACCCTGGCACTGGTGCTGTGCTGCACCCGGATCGCCGCGGCGGCGCTGGTGGAGCTGTGCGAGGACGATCCGGCGCGGGTGGACGCCTGGCTGGAGCAGACCGCGGCCCGCTCGATGCCACGGGACGGCCGGGTGCCGCTGTGGGTGCCCGGGCGGCCCTGGCAGCCGGCCGGCTGAGCTCCCTCCGGGGCGGGCCGGTCGGACGTCCCGGCGGCCCGACGTCCCGGCGGTCGGACGTCCCGGCGGTCGGACGTCCCGGCGGCCGGACGCCCCGGCGGCCCGACGGCAGCCGACCGACCGGATCAGGGCGCGCCGAGCAGCCGGGCGACCTCCGCCATGGCCGGCCCCAGCGGCAGGTCGAGCCGGAGCCCGGCGAGTTCGTCGGCCCGGGTCGGCCCCTGGTTGACGATCGCCACCGGCAGCCGCGCCCGGGCGGCCCGGCGGACGAAGCGCAGCCCGGACAGCACGGTCAGTGAGGAGCCCAGGACCACCAACGCGCTCGCCCCGTCGACCAGTTCGTAGCAGTGCTCGACCCTGGGCACCGGGACGTTCTCGCCGAAGAAGACCACGTCGGGCTTGAGCACCCCGCCGCAGTCCGTACAGGCGGCGACCCGGAAGCCGTCCACCAGCCGCTGCGGCAGCCGCGCGTCGCCGTCGGGCCGCAGCTCCGCCCCCGGTCGGCGAAAGCCCCGGTTGAGCTCGTCCAGCCGCAGGTCGAGCTCGGCCCGGGAGCTGGTGCGGCGGCAGCCGAGGCAGACCACCCGGCGCAGCCCGCCGTGCAGCTCGACCGCCTCCCGGGTGCCGGCCGCGTGGTGGAGGCCGTCCACGTTCTGGGTGATGACCGCCGTGACGTGCCCGGACCGGCGCAGGCGTTCCACCGCGAGGTGCCCGGCGTTCGGCCGGGCTCCGACGATCGCGGGCCAGCCGGTGTGGCTGCGGGCCCAGTACCGGCGCCGGGCCTCGGCGCCGCCGGTGAACTCCTGGTAGGTCATCGGGGTACCGCTGCGGCTGCGGCCGGTGGCACCGCGGTAGTCGGGGATGCCCGACTCGGTGGACAGGCCCGCCCCACTGAGCACCACCGCGCCGCGCCGGTCCAGCAGCCGCGCCAGGGCCTCCAGGGCTTCGGGCCCGGCTCCGGCGCCACCGGCTGCCGGAACGTCCTGCCCGCCAGGGTGTTCGAACGCCTCCATACCGTCGAGGTTAGACCGACGGCCCGTGGTTCCCCTCCCGGCCGGGCGGCCCGGCGTCGGCACCGGTGTCGATGCCGGTGCCGGTGCCGGCATCGACACCGGCGGCGAAGGCCGCGATCCGCTCCAGGGGCGGGTCCCAGCCCCGGGTGGTGTCCACGACCAGGCAGGGCGCGTCCAGCGCGATCGGCACCCAGCTCTCGATCGGCCGCTCACCGCGCGCGATGCGGCGCAGCAGTTCGGCGTCCGCGTGGACGGCCCGCGCGGGCGACTCGGCGGCCCGGCGGGCGATGCGCGTGCGGGCCACCTCGGGGGCGACGACGCAGCGCACGATGCGCAGGTCGGCGAGACCGAGGAGCGGCGCCAGGCCGGGGCGCCACAGCCGGTCCTGGAAGGCCGACTCCGCCACCGGGTCCGTGCCCGCGCGCAGGTGCTCGCCGAGGATGCGGAAGAACGCCGCCAGGGTCCGGCGGTCCAGGTCGCCGTCAAGGCTCGAAGCGGGACCGGCACCGGGACCAGGACCGGGACCGGGACCGGGACCGGGCTCGACGGCGGCCATCCGCTCCTTGATCTCGTTCCGGCAGACCACCGGACGGCCGAGCGCGTCGGCCAGGGCGTGCGCCAGGGTGGTCTTGCCGCCCCCGGGAGGGCCGCTCACGGCGACGAGGATCGGGCGTCGGGGCGGGGACGGACGTCGGGGCGGCGGCGGATCTCGGGGCGGGGGACGGAGTCCGGTCATGGCTGACGAGTCTGCACCGGAGGGCCGCCGCCCGCCATCTCCCCTGCGGACGGCGGACGGCGGGCGGGTGCCGCCGGAATCCCGTTCCAGTGGACCCCCTGCCCGGTAAACCCATTCGAAGCGGAGATGAACGCCACCGGACCGCCGCTACAGGAGCAGGTGTTGCCACACCGCTCGCCCGGGTCAGCCCCAGCCCGGCACCGGCGGCAGCGGCCACGCCGGTGGCACCGGCAGCGGTCCGTCCGCCCGCAGGCACGCCCCCGGGCCGCGCCCCGACAGCCAGGCGAGCAGCGCGTGCCCGGGGCCGGCGCGCGGACCCTGTCGAACACCCGCTCAGGGACGGCGCGCCCAGGCGGAGACCAACGGGGCGGTGGCCAGGTCGAGCCGGCCGGAGGCGACGTTGGCCAGGTGGCGGTCGATCTCCTCCTCCGTCGCCAGTCCCTCCCCCACCAGCAGCCGGCGGACCTGCCGGACCGTGGCGTCCTCCAGGACGGCGCAGGCCGGGGAGGTGATCGGGAAGTACGCGTCGGCCTGGACGTCCACCAGCCCCGCTTCGCGCAGCGCCCTGGGCAGCGTCCGCCCGTACGCGAGGTCGGCGCCGCGCCCGGCCATCAGGGTGCGGAAGCCGGACCGCAGCCGGTTGGCGAGGCGCTCGTCGGGGCCGGACTCGTCCGGGCAGATCAGCGGCATCAGGGCCGGGTCGGCGTCCTCCAGGAGCAGCCGGCCGCCGGGGCGCAGCGCCTGGACCATCCGGCGCAGGGCCTCGGCGCGGTCGGCGACGTGCACCAGGACCAGCCGGGCGTGCACCAGGTCGAAGCCGCCGGGCGGCGGCGGGTCGCCCGCCACGTCGTGGCGCAGCACCTCGATCACGTCGCCGGCCGCGGGGGCGGTCCAGGAGACGTCGATGTCGGTCGCGACGACCGACCCGGTCGGGCCGACGCGCTCGGCGAGTCCGAGCGGCACGGAGGGGCCGCCCGCGCCGACCTCCCAGCAGCGCATCCCGGGGCCGATCCCGAGGGCGTCGACGTGCCGGAAGGTCACCGGGTCGAAGAGTTCGGAGAGGGCGCCGAACCGGATGCCCGCCTCGGTCTGCCGGTTGTCCAGGAGGTAGCCGTGGTCGTTGTCGTGCTCAGCCATGCGGAGGATTCTCGCAGCCACCGCCCCCGGAGCCGCACCGGCTCCCCCTGTCACCGCACCTGTCACCGCACCGCTCACCCTTGTTGACGGAAAGTCAGCAAGTTCCGTCCGTCGCCTTGACGGCTCATGGTCAGGCCTGGAACCTATGGATCCCGGAAACGCCGCGCGCTCCCCGGTTCCCCACCGCCCGGGAGCCGCCAGAGGTCGTCTTCTCGCCCCTCACCGAGAAAGAGGCTCTTCCATGCGCTTCAGCCGCCACCTCGCCGTCACCGCCGCCGTCTGCGCCGCCACCGCGTTCGCGTCGGCCCCCGTCACCGCCGCCGCTTCGCCGGAGCCCCTCGCCGCCGGGCCGGTGCTCACCACCGGAAGCGCGGGCGGCCCGGCCGTCGCGGCGGGCGACGTCCTCGCCGCGCCGCTCGCCGCCGGCACCAAGGCCACCTTCTACTCGACCGCGACCAGCACCACCGGCGTCACCTGCGCCACCTCCCAGCTCACCGCCACGACGCTGGGCAACCCGGCCGCGCCGGGCAGCGCGACCGCGTCGCTGACCGGGCTGAGCTTCGGCTCCTGCACCGCCAACATCACCGGCGTCACCTCCGTCCGCAGCCTGACGGTCGGCAACCTGCCGTACGGCGTCACCGTCTCCGACGCCCCCGGCCTGCCGGTCACCCTCACCGGCGGGTCCGCCGGGCCGATCCAGGCCACCGCCGTGCTCGACAGCTGGTTCGGCACCATCACCTGCTCCTTCCAGCTGAGCGGCGCGTTCACCGGCAGCGCCGACAACACCGCCCACAGCCTGGTCTTCCGCGCCGAGCACTTCGCCAAGAGCGGCGGCTCGGCGCTCTGCCCGGCGGACGGCTACTTCTCGGCGACGTACGGCCCGATCACCGACGCCACCCAGGCCGGCGGCCCGGCGGTCTACGTCAACTGACCGCCTCCTCCGCCGGGGCGGGCACGGTGAGCACCGCCGCACCCGCCCCGGCTCCCGGCCGGCCGCACGCCTTCGCCCCCCCGGGCACCCCGGGACCGGCTCCGCCCGGATCCGCCGGCCGCCGTCACCACCGTCACCACCACCGTCCGGCCGCGCCAGGCCGGCCGCTCTGCTCCCCCGACCAGCGTCGACACGAGGACGGAGCGCGGTGGCGGAAGGATTCGAGGCGCGGGAGGTGCGGCGCCTGCCCGCCTCCGATCGGCGGGCGGGACGGCGCGCCCTGCGGTGGACGACCGGGGCGGCCGGGACGGCCGGTCAGGCCCGGGCCACGGCGAACTCCCGGGCGGTGGCCCGGAGCACGGCGATCAGCGCCAGCAGCATCAGCGCGCCGTGGGCCGGCATCGACAGGTACGGGGCCACGCTGGGCGCGATGAACTTGAGGTAGCTGCCGAACGAGGAGAGCTGCACCAGCACCGGCAGGTACCAGAGCTGCCGGGGAAGCTGGAAGGCCACGAGCACGCTGAGGATGTCCGCGAGGTAGAAGTAGCGCTCGTGCATGGACGGCAGCAGGAACGGCACCGCGATCGCGAAGACGGTGGCCAGCAGCAGCACCCGCCGGCCGGTGAGCCCCGCCGGGTCCTCGGCCCGCCGCACGGCCCGGACCGCCAGCCCGACCAGCGCCAGTACCAGCACACCGGCGACCAGTACGCCCGCGCCGCGCACCGCGTCGCTCGCCTCGGACGGCACCGAGACGAACTGGTAGAGCGACGGCGCGTTGAGCGTGAGGTCCCGGTAGGTCCCCGTCTGGCGGCCGTACACCGTCAGCAGCTGCCAGGGGTCGGCGCCGAGCAGCAGGGCGGGGACGTCGAGCGCCAGGTAGGCGGCCGGGACGGCCAGCAGGCTCCGCCACGGCAGCCGCCGGTTCAGGACGACGACGAGCAGCAGCGGGAACAGGAAGACCGCCTGGAGCTTGAAGGCCAGGGCGATCCCGAAGAACGCGCAGGCCCACCAGGGCCGTTCGCGCATGAGGTGGTAGACGCCGCCGACCAGGAAGGCGGTGAAGATCGCGTCGGCCTGGGCCCACCAGCCGCTGTTGGTCACGACCGTGGGCAGGAACAGCACCGTCACCGCCGCCGCGAACGGCAGCCAGGGCCGGTGCGGCCGGTGCAGCGAGACGATCCGGTGGGTGTAGTACGCCAGCACCAGGTCGAAGAGGATCGACACGCACTTGACGCCGGTCATCGCCGGCACCGGCAGGTAGCTGATCCCGGCCATCAGGTACAGGTAGGGGACGTTGTAGTCCGAGAAGCCGCCGCTGCTCAGGGCGTGGAACCCGCCCTGCTCCGCTATGTACCGGGACCACGGGCCGAGGAAGTAGTGCCAGTCCGGCGACTCGTACTCCATCAGCAGGGCCCGGACCAGGAGCGCCGACGCCACCGCCGTCACCGCCGACAGGGCCAGGACCGTCGGATCGGCCGGGCTCGCGGGTGGCGGTGTCCCGGGGCTCGGCGCGGGGCCCGGGCCGGCGTGTCGGGCATCGGTGTCGGGTCGGTCCGGGAAACGGGTCATACCCCCAGGACGCCGCACCCGCCGAAGACGGATGACAACGGGCCGCGCCGATTTTTCCGGCGGCCGGCACCGCGCCTCCCCGCCGCCTCCCCGCCGCCTCCCCGCCGTCGGCCGCCACCTCCCCGCCGGCCGGCGCCCCGGGCCGGCGCGCACCCGCCGCCCC